>NZ_KB235898.1:0-205673 GCF_000332155.1 Kamptonema formosum PCC 6407
TGCTCCCCCGCTCCCCCGCTCCCTTACTGCCGCCACAGCTTGATCGTATTATCCTTGCCCCCACTAGCGATAGTCTTACCATCGGGGCTAAAAGCAACCGTGTAAACCTCATTAGAATGCCCTGTCAAACTATTCAGTAAGACTCCACTCCTTAAATCCCAAATCTTAATCGTTTTATCCTTACTCCCACTAGCAATAGTCTTACCATCCGGGCTGATAGCAACAGATACGATTTCCCCAGAATGACCGTTCAAAGTCCGAATTAACTCCCCAGTAGCCAGATTCCAAATCTTAATAGTCCGATCGTAGGAACCGCTAACTAATGTTTTTCCATCCGGGCTAATTGCAACCGACCTCACCTGATCTGAATGACCATCAATAGTATTAATCAACCGACCAGTTTCTACATCCACAATTGTAATCGTCTTATCCTTAGAACCGCTAACCAAAGTTTTCCCATCTGGACTAATAGCAACCGAATAAACATAATCGGAATGATCCGGCAAATTGTAAATTAAATCCCCAGTTGCTACATTCCAGGTTTTGGATGTCTTGTCGCTGCTACCGCTAGCTAAAGTTAGTCCGTCAGGAGCGATCGCTACAGACCAAACCGCAGCATCGTGATCGACAGTACGCACTAATTCCCCCGTTTTCAAATTCCATAGTAGAATTCTCCAGTAAGAAGTGCCGGCTGCTAGCCGCGTCCCATTCGAGTTAAAAGCAACAGACCAAATTGCCGATGAATCTCCATCAAAACTGCGGATCAGATTCCCCGTAGCTAAATCCCAAATCTTAATCGTTTTGTCCTTAGAACCGCTAGCTATGGTCAAACCATCAGGACTAAAAGCAACAGCTCCAACTGCATTGGAATGCTCAGCAAAATTCTTAACTGTTACGTTTTTCCAGTTAGTACCATCCTGGCATTGCTTGACAAGGAGTTGAGCATCTGCATAGCGACTAGAACTATTATTAACTTTTTCTCCCTGGTTGATACACTCCTGATAATTGCTCTCTTTATAAAGAGCATTAATTGTATTAAGTTGTTGCGATTCTTGCTGGCGGCGTTGCTGCAACTTCTGCCACTGAAGATAGCCGTAAATAGCAGCAACTACAGCTAAAATAGCAGCAATGCTTGCCCCAATTAAGTAAGGATTTATTCTGCGATTTTGTGGCTGCGGTATAACTGTAAGATTCCGATTTATTGGCGAAACTTGTCCGTTAGATATCGCTTGTGGTAGACCATTGTCTGCTATCCGCGACCCTGGAGGATAAAATCTCCCTGGTGGCTGGTCAGAACTCTGCTTGGGCTGTGTAAAACTTAAAATTAGGTTCTGTAATTTGACGAGTAAGGATTTGGGGAGGACGCGACTTTCGATTAATTCTATATCTTGATCTGTGAGCCCTAAAATTTGCTGCAAGCGTTTCAATTCGTCACGAGTATCCTTGGCAAAGGGATATTCCTGCTGCATCGATTCAACTAAAGCCTGCTCGTACTGCTGCGCCTTATCCTTGAATTTTCGGTAAGGGTTTAATACTTCGTCTTCAATGGCATCTGCTTCTTCTGGCAATAGTTCTAGACTGTTTCGCAGTTCGGCTAAGATTTTGCGGCCGACAATTGAAATTTCCCCTCGATGGCTAGCGCGGCGCTCTACTTCTTCCCGATATATGGTAATTTTAGGAACTCTAGTTCGAGAGCGATCGCTAACTCTTTTGAGATCGGCTACAGCTTCCGCAGCAGACTGATATCGCTGGTGAAAATCGTAGCGTACCATGTTGTCTAAAACATCTGCCAGCTCTTGACTAACTACAGCTAAATGTCGCCAAAATATTTCGCCCCCATGAGGATTATCGCGATCTCGCAGTTTTGGTAATTCATAAGCAGGCAACCCCGTAAGGGCCTGAATTCCGATCATCCCTACTGCATAGATATCGCTGTTTAATTGTGGGTTGTATTGAAATTGTTCAATTGGCATATATTCCAAGGTGCCAATCCGAACTGTAGCCGGCTTTTGACCGCGATCGAGGTTAATTTCTTTAACTGCTCCAAAGTCGAGCAAAACTAATTTGCCATCTGACTGCCGCCGGATTAAATTTCCTGGTTTAATGTCTCGGTGAATCACCCCGTGTCCGTGTACGAACACGAGAATTTCTAAGACTTCTTTCAATAGCCTGACAACTTGCTCTTCCGACAGCGGTTTTCCTGGTAAAATCTCGCTGGCTAAGGAATAGCCGGGAATAAATGCTTCTACTAAGAAAAATTCTTGATTTTTCTCAAAGTAAGCAAATAACTGAGGGATTTGTTCGTGCTGGCCGAGCTTTTCTAGAACTTCTGCTTCTTTTTCAAACAGGCGGCGGGCAGTCTCGATTAGTTTCGGATCGTTACTTGCAGGCCGCAGATGCTTGACAAAACATTGCGGTTCCCCAGGGCGGCGAGTATCTTTAGCTAGATAAGTTTGTCCAAATTCTCCTGTTTCTATGACTTCAATGATTTGATAGCGTCCGTCCAAAAGTTGGCTAACCATGAAAACAACCCAGCTCTTTTTTGGTTGATGGTGGCATGAAAAATTTTCGCTGCCGTTGGTTGATGTTTTAGGAGAGAGAAAAGCGCCAATGCGATCGCACGCCATCGGCAGAGTTATCTAGATGCTTTGAGTTGAGTTGAGGCGGCGACTCATTTACCTTCAAGCATTTGAGTCAATTTCCAATTCTGGAATTTAGGCACTACAGGTAACAATTCTCCTGCCATTGCGTAACGCCCCTAGTTGGAAGTGCGGCGGTTCGCCCTCCGCAGCTCTCTCCAGTGACAAACTTTCATCTGTAATTAAACGAGCACAACCCTGGTCTTGTAAAATACCTCTAAGCCGACGAATTATTGTTACCAGTTTATTGTCAAACTCAATTATGTACTAGATGTGGACAGACTAGATTCTACCACAACGCGCCTTCTGCGATCTAGTTTTGTGTCTGCCCGTCTAGCGATCGCTCAACGGACACGGTTTTTCTCCACAAGCTCACTAGCAGGCTAAGGCTAAGGGAAAAGGCTATTGCTGGTAAGCTTTCTGGGAATTAGGATCTTACTTTTTATAAAGAAAATGCTGAAAACCCCTGAGAAACAGCAACGCAGTTGCGTTATGCAGAAGAATTTAGGCTGAATTCTGGCTTTGGGTTTCTTTTTCAAATTGTTTCCATCTCTACAAAAATTGCTTTTCGCTTTATTTTTTCAATATTTGCAAAGCTTGATATGCCAAAAACAAGAAACCCAAAGAACCCAAAGCCGTGACTCCTTCTACTATTAAATCGGCTGTCAAAAATTCACCCATAACAGTGTCCTCCTACAATTAATTGCGATTTTTGATTGGGATTGAAAAAATCTAGAAAAACTTATGTTTTTAGTTTTTCCTTGTCTGGTCTATCGATTATAGCAACCGCCACGACAGTTAAGACATTCTTAATTCCTACCAGCATAGATTCTCAACCCTTCTTCCCCGATCGTCATAGTCCCTAGCCCCCTGTCTCTAGCGATCGCACTCCTGAGTCTTTAGAGTCGCCGGGTTTTTATACCATTTTCCGATCAAAAATGATATCACAGCTACTAGATAATTAAATCCTTTTTTCTGCTGCTATTTCATCTCAATTAACAGTCAATGTGTCGAACCACTGTAAAATCCGATTCCAGGCCCACCAGCGATCGCGATCGGCAAATTGATGCTGACAGCGTTTACTACTGATATACCCGACATGACCACCGTAGGCTGTCAGCACTAATTCTAAGGCTGGATTGTTGGCACTAATGGCTTGCAACTCAGAGACAAGAATGGGGTCAAACATCGGATCGTCCGCTGCATACAGGATAAAAGTGGGTTTTTTGAGGTGAGGCAAAATGTGTAGAGCGCTGCTAGCGTCATAGTATTCTTCTACAGAGGAGAAACCTAACCGCCCAATGACCAGTTCATGGTCAAATCCCCAAATGCTATTGGCGCGTTCAATGGCCGCCGGATCGATCGCCCCTGGATGTGATGCGGCGATCTGTTTTGCTAGTTTTTTTAACTGTCGGGCGATCGCTTTTTCTAAAAATTTCCCCCATTCATCTTTAACCAGATAAGACAGAGAACGGTTCGAGTCTAAACTGGGACAAATCACCGCCGCGCCTGCTAGTTCTGACTCTTCGAGTCCTAAATCAGGCCCCCAATCTGCGATCGCCTGAGCTGATTTTACAGCCCACAATGCTAATTGTCCCCCCAGGGAATAACCCGTGAACCAAAAAGGGGCGGGACATCCCATCTCTTTCGCAGCCGCAGCAATCCGAACGAAATCTTCGCCTTCGTATAGACCATCAGAAGTCAGCGTAGGAGAAAGTTCGGCAGTTTTGCCGTGAGCTCGCCAGTCAAAGAATACCACTGCACAGCCTTGGGAATAGGCTTTACGACCCAGTAGCCGAAGAAACCATTGATTATCCAGATCGCCAGTAATCCCGTAAGTGCCAACAATGGTATATCGGGGATTTTCGGGAATCGCAACTAGACCGAAAATCGGTACTCCACAAGCACCAGTAAAGATATGTTCTTGGTAAGGGGGCTCTGGATCGGAGATCGTTTTTTCCCAATGGCGACTAGCCCTTAATGCGCCGTACAACGTCATTAATAGGCCATTGTTAAGCAGCCAAGGTGGAGTATAGCCAATGGTCATAAGTGGATGTCGAAAATATCTGTCTCGTTGGTGGAATACTTTTACTGGACAGGTTGGTTATTTTAGCGAATAACCCTGGAAAAAGCAATGTTTTTTGAGTAAATGCACTCAAAGTCCTAAACTTTGCCCTTTACTATCTCCTGACTTTGACGGCCAGCGAACCGTCAGAATTATAGAATCTTCCTCAGCGAACCAATAATGAGACACACCCGGACACCAAAGAGCATAATCACCTTCACCAGAAAGCAAGACCTCTGACTCTGGAAATTGAATCCGAAATCGCCCTTTAATTAAAATAGAAAGTGTAGTAGCTTCAGTATTTACAGCCCACTGAGTTCTACATTCCCCTGCTTTATGAGTCCCCCATTTTACCTCTAAAACAGACGTTGAGCGAGGATCGTCATTAGGAGTTATAAAGTGACCCGCGAACCAACCTCCGCGACTTATACCTTCAATACCAGCATTTCCAAAAACAACTTTAGGCGGCATCAGCAAACCCTTCTCCGAGCGGGTAATTTATATTATAATAATATAAACCTGATTTAATTACTCAAACCAAATGAGCGAGTTCCACTGGTCCACCATCTTAATAATATCTCTAATTGTAATTGGTAGTGGCATCACCGGAGCTTTAATTCAAAGAGCTATTTCTACTTTTAAGAAGCGCACGCAAACAATTGGTCGCAGAGTTGATATATTTCCTTCCTTTGATGATACTTTGGGGACATTATGCCACAGCACAGACATCAAAATTTCTGACGGAACCACAGAATATAGATACAAAGAATTACATATTGTTCAAATTCAATTGACCAATCAAGGCAACTACAGTTATGATGACTTTAAATTTGGCATCTCTTTATCAGAGGACAATCTTGCCGTCTACATAGAGGCGCAAGTACCTAACCGCCACCATCAGGTAGAACAACTTACACCTGTAAGCTTTTCTGAACCTAAATCACAAATTGACTTGCTTTTACGCCCTCTTAATAAAAAAGGCACTTATACGCTGCGTTTGTTGATTTTAGTTCCTGAAGGAAGCAAAGAGACAGGCGAGATTCAATTTAGCTCACCTCTCGACATTGAATTTGTCCACTTACCTACCGCCACAGAAGTTCTAGAAGAAGCAGTCCGTTCAACGAATATATCCTTTGGCCCTTTTAGCGTATCTTTCCCTAAATAATCAATAGTCCCCCTATATGTAAACTCCACTACTTACCTACGGCCCGAAGATTGGCCTTCCACAGTAGCAATTTCGCCAGTTTCCATTATTTGCTTAAAGCGACGCAGATCGTCACCGATTTGCTGTTTCGGTTCTTCACCAAATAACTTAGCAAAAGCAGCAGTAATTGCACCGCCTGGGGGATTGTATTCAATGACAACTTTTACCTCTGTTCCTTGCCCTGTGGAAGCGGGTTGAAAACGCACAAAACCAGAATTATCAACATCTGCGCCTTCAACTGAGGCCCAAGCAATTAATCGGTTTTCCTGTTCGTTAATAATCTCCGCATCCCATTCGATGCTATTATCCATCGGTGCAGATGCAATCCAGTGGGAACGCTTGTCATCGATTACTTTCACAGATTTAAGGTGCTTCATGAAATGCGGCAAATTTTCAAAGTCCCGCCAAAAACGATAAAGTTCTTCAGGAGATTTATCAATTGTCACCGTCTTTTCAACTTTGATATTATCCATATTTTCTGCTGACTGTACTACATTTCCTCCACTGACACCGTGATAAGCTAAACCGCCACCTGCGATCGCCACCAAAGCGCCCCTCAAAGAACGTTGAGACAAACCGTAAAGAACCAGCGCCCCACCCCCAATTAACGATGCCCACCGTTCCTTATCGCCGCTATTACTAGCATTTTGTTGGTCTGAAGTTGTTGATTCCATTGCTTTAACTCCTATAAATTAATAACGAAAGATCGCAGCTATTGGTGCTGCTTCGGGGACTTTTTCAGGCGGAACAGCGTAGACAGTACCGCCGTTCAAAATTGTTTGAATAGCCGCAGAATTCAATAAATCTCGATCGCCGGCTTCCGCTTCTGAGTGAACTTGCGCCTTACCCGTTTCAGGATTAAAAGTACCCCATTTCTGAACGCCCATCGCCACAAATAATCGATCTACTCTTCCAAAATAAGCAGCCGAAAGAGTTTCATTTAAATCCGCAGAAGTTTTTTGAACTCCGGCAAGTTCCCGATATTGTTCGATCGCCTCTTCCTGTACCTGGGAAAACAAAGGTTCCACAATCGGCAGAGCTTCCGCCTGTAACTCTTCTGCCTTCCAAATTTTAGGATTTCCCGTCAGCCCTTCAGCAACTAGATGCTGGTAAGTATTTGCTTCTCGGTAAATCGGAAACAAATATTCTACTCCGGCTAGCACTAAGGGAGCTTTTTTGCCGTGTAAATGTTGGTGCACAGCCCGATCGATTATGTGGAAGTATTGCAGAATATCTTCCTGCTTCTTGTCGCGATCGGGACTTCCTTGCCCGTGAAAACTACCATAGAAAGTAAAGTGAGCCTAGTTCTGCTATTGAAATCGCTAATTTATCTTGGTCTGCACCCTGTCCTAGAAGAAGTTAGCAGGGTGCATTAAGCGCACCCTACTTTATAGCGTCTAAAGTCCTTATGAGTTTTCGGCTAAAAAGCCACATCTTCAGTAGCTTTTTTGCTCTCTTGCTAGATAACTTGGCTGTTATTGAGCCCCATAATTACGAGTACCCCCAGGAGATGACCCGCACTCATTGATGCCAAAAATGCAGGGACGCTAATATTATTGAAAAGCTCAGGAAAGGGTAGAGGCATTTTCGGCCCGACGTGGGGATGCCAAATTACACGGCTAAGAACGAACAAAGCCAAGAGATTGCAAATAAACATCACCAAGGGTTTTTGCCAATCACCCAATGCGCTGTCGCTAACAGCCGATTCTATTACTGCTAGTAAGTTTGAGTCGATCATGATTATTTCTCCTTCCTTACAAAATGAAAAAACTGTAACTAACTATGAAATGTTTGAGACAGTAGGGCTTGCCTAGCGTTAGATTTTTTTAAACTATCTGGCAGTTTTAGTATTTCCTAAAACTGCCAAATTGCAAGTAGAACCGATGATTAGCTAGGCAGAGGTAGATTGGGAAGGAAGTGTAGGACATCGCGCAGCACGCTATATCCAGCAAGATCCCACAGCAGATAAGCTAGGAAACCAATCATGGCTAAGCGACCGTTCCAAAGCTCTGCTTGGGGAGTAAAACCAAACAAGAAAGCATTGCGATCTTTCTCGTTATACGCATTAGCAACTTTGGGTAAATAGCTAGGAGGAGTTTCCATGATTTACATTCCTTTACATTCATTACTTTTACATAGTAGCCACCTAATTCCTGCACGGCTATCTGCCTTTAGGCTCAAAATCCACACAATTCTAAAGGATGACTTGAAAGATAATTGATAGTGATAATTTATACGGTAGGCGTAACTAGATGTGCTATTTGCAAAAAGGTAGTAAAATGTTATAAATAAACTTGAGATCGATCGTGCTACCCGACAATTTTTTTATTAAAATATTAACTAGACTTAGGCACTGATAAGGTAACGCCGTCTGTGTGGGAGTAAAGGAACGACCTATATTGGCGGTTAAGGCAAGAGGTTTGCCTAAGTCATACTTTAAAATAAACTCGATTTTCAGAGGAAAGACCTATCGACACTATCTACGGCAACCTCCAAGGTTTAAAGAAAAGCCAACTCAAGCAACTCGAAAAACTTTACCACCAGAGACTTCCGGGCGATCGCCTCGCGACACCGGAATTTGCTCAACGTGCTGCTGCTATCAGCACAGAAATTGACCAGCCTGTTTGTGCCTACGTCAACCGCCGGGGACAGGTGATTCGCGTTGGTGTGGGTACGCCTCGCCAAACCCAAATCCCACCCTTAGAATTGCCCCGCTATGGTCAAGGTCGTCTCAGCGGTATTCGCTGCATTGCTACCCACCTGAAACCGGAACCGCCTGGTGAAGCTGCACTTACGGCAATGGCAATCCAACGCTTAGATGCTTTGGTTTGGCTAACGCTTACTGGTGGAGGCTTTCAGCGGCGAGGGGGCGGCGGTGCTGGTTACATCAAAGAAACCTATCTGGCCCACCTAACGCCGGAAGGGGAGCGGGGGAGCAGGGGAGCGGGGGAGCAGGGGGGAGCGGGGGATATTGCTCCTGTACTTAACACTCAAAACCGCGAAGGGTTGCCAGAAACAGACCAATCTCTTAAGGCTCAAAATTTCTTTTGGAGTATGTCAGCGCCTTTAAGCTTGGAGGTTTTAGCTGAACTTGACTTTCAGGAGTGGGTAGAAGCGATCGAAGCTGAGTTTGAGCGGGAGTTTGTCGCCAAGCAGGTTGATGTAGACCAGGATAAGGTGCTGGTGGTGGGGATGATGACTCAGGATATGACCCCGCAACAATTTGAGGACGGACTGCTAGAATTGACTAGCTTGGTTGGTACAGCCGGGGGTCAGGTGTTGCAAACGGTGAAGCAAAAGCGATCGCGCCCCCATCCTCAGACAGTCGTAGGCGAAGGAAAAGTCGAAGAAATCGCTCTGAGCGCTCAGACAGTCGGCGCTAACTTAATAGTATTCGATCGCGATCTTTCTCCGGCACAAGTACGGAATCTAGAAACCAAAATCGGTATCCGGGTTGTCGATCGCACGGAGGTAATTCTAGATATTTTTGCCCAGAGAGCTCAATCTGGCGCTGGTAAATTACAGGTAGAACTCGCCCAGCTAGAATACAATTTACCGCGACTGACCGGTAGAGGTCAGGCGATGTCTAGGTTAGGAGGTGGGATCGGTACTAGAGGGCCCGGCGAAACGAAACTGGAAACAGAGCGACGGGCGATCGCTAAACGCATCTCTCGCTTGCAGCAAGAAGTTAATCAACTGCAAGCTCATCGTTCGCGGATGCGCCAGCAACGGCAACACAGAGAAGTACCCTCAATTGCGATCGTTGGTTATACCAATGCCGGTAAATCGACACTGCTCAATGTACTTACTAATGCAGAAGTTTACACGGCTGACCAATTATTTGCAACGCTTGACCCCACCACGCGGCGGTTAGTGATTGCCGATGCCGTTACAGAAGAATCCCTGTCTATCGTACTTACGGATACGGTGGGATTCATCCACGAACTACCCCCCGCTTTGATCGACGCATTCCGGGCCACTCTAGAAGAAGTCACAGATGCCGACGCTCTACTGCACGTAGTGGATCTCTCTCATCCAGCTTGGCACAGTCAAATTCGCTCTGTGATGACGATTTTGACTGAAATGCCCGTCACTCCGGGGCCCGCCTTGGTTGCTTTCAACAAAATCGATCGCGTAGACGGGGACACTCTGCGGCAAGCTCAGGAGGAATTTCCCCAAGCCGTGTTTATATCCGCCGCTAAGGCTCTAGGACTGGAAACTCTGCGTCAGAGACTAGCTCAGTTAATTTATTACGTAGCCTACCCTCGGTAAATACGTATAAATTTAATCGGGGGGTCATTGACAGGATGAAACTTACGTATATATACTGAGGACAGATGTCTGCAAAAGATGAGAGGATCGGGTAGGGCATCTTCAATTCGATCTGAACTACAACTTGGCGGCATTAATTTCAGGTAAGCCATGTATAATTGATTATGAGGAGGGTTGTGTGAAAATATATCCCTGGGTGGGCTGCTAGCAGCGAGAGATTGTTAGAATAGAGGGTAAGGACTGCCAGGGCAAAGCAAAGATGATGAGGGTATGCAGGGGACAGCCGAAACCGAAAAATTAGTTTCACCTTTCTTGTCCGCGATCGCAAACACACAGCGCTGTGACAGCCCTTATCAATTGGAAAACAACTTTGTTGCATTGTATTTATTGTTATCCTATTGCAACTGTTTAATTAACTAATTATGTCTACGCTACTGGCAAAACTAACTTGTGGACTCACTGCCGCTGCGGCAGTTGGGTTCTACTACCTAGCCGCAGCCCCTCCAGTTTTAGCGCAAGTTAACATTTGTGGGCCTGGCAACTATTCAGATGCCTGTGCATCGGATAGCAAAACCACCTCTAAGTCCACTAATACCATCACGGATGTTTATACAACTCAAGCATTGAACCAAGACTCAACTTCCGTTCCCGAACCAAGCACGGCGATCGCACTGCTGATGACAAGTGCGGCTATAATTTACTCTGCAAAAAAGCGAAAGCAGCTCGATCGAGACCACTAGACAGTAACGTTTTACCTCTAAAGCGGGACTGTCTATTTCACAGCGGCAAATTTTATAGTTCTTCCCCCTAAAGTAAACAAAATAATCTTAAAAATAAAGTTATACCTAGCCCGTAAGTAGTAACTGTACATTAATTTCATATTCCCCTGGTTAAGATTAAAATTAAGAAATATTGCTAATGTTTGAGAAACTTATGACTCCTAAAGTTGAAATTTACACTTGGAGAACCTGCCCCTTTTGCATTCGAGCCAAGTCACTGCTCAAGCAAAAAGGGATAGATTTTATCGAGTATAGCATTGACGGAGACGAAGCAGCGCGGAGTCAGATGGCAAAGCGGGCACAGGGAAGAAAATCCCTACCTCAGATTTTCATCAACGACCACCATATAGGCGGCTGCGACGACATCCACGCCCTTGAAGCTCAGGGTAAGCTAGATCCCCTCTTATCTTAGTTTGACACTCCCCGGTCTGAAGACGCGGGGATTCTTAAGACTTTCCAGCCTTAATATCCCTATTGCTAGGGTTTCCGGGCGCAATCCTTTTGCCCAAAAAGGCGGTCTGCTATCCTTGCCTTGCAGCAAGCTCCTCGGTCGTGACTTTCCTCCAGTCCGGGGGTAGGTTTTAACGTCTTTTACTGACGATTTAATCGTTTTATCCATCCTACATAATTGTGAGCAATTACCAATTATAGAAGAAGGAGCTAGAGGCTAGGGACTAGGGGAGGATGGGAGAGATGGGGAGGATGGGTAATTACCAATTACCAATTACCAATTACCAATTACCAATTACCAATTACCAATTACCAATTACCACTAACAACATCAATGAAATTTGCATTCATCATCGATCCCCTCCAACGGCTAATTCCAGGTCACGATACCAGTGTGGCATTAATGGAGGCAGCACAAGAACTTGGGAACGAAGTCTGGGTCACTCAAGCAGAAAATTTAAGCGTAATTGGTGGCAAAGCTTGGGGGCTACTGAGCCGTGTAGCCCTAACACCAGTACAATTAGTAGAGGGACATTGGGTAGCGGCTGAAGTTTGGTACGAACTAGAAAAGCCTACTTTGCAACCCCTTGAGGCGATGGATGCAGTGTTTATGCGGACAGATCCGCCAGTAAACATTCCTTACCTTTACGCTACTTATATTCTCGACTGTATTGATCCAGAAAAAACGCTGGTAATTAATTCCCCTAAAGGGCTAAGAAGTGCCAATGAAAAGATGTATGCTTTGCAGTTTGTAGAGGCAATACCAGAAACAATTGTCAGCCAAAATAAACAGGTAATTAGGCAATTTGTCGAGGAAAAAGGGGCAGCGGTGCTGAAGCCTTTAGGCGGTAAAGCAGGTGAAGGAATTTTATTTATGGAGGGACGCGATCGCAACTTTAACTCCTTGATTGAAATTAGCACTCAACAGGGACAAGTACCCGTGATGGTTCAGACTTATTTGCCAGAGGCAAAAGAAGGAGATAAGCGAATTATTTTGATGAACGGTGAACCTATTGGTGCTATAAATCGTATTCCCACTGGCAATGAATTTCGCGGGAATATGGCAGTGGGTGGTAGAGTTGCTAAGACAGAAATTACTGAGCGAGAATATCAGATTTGCACTCAGTTAGCGCCAGTTTTACAAAAAGATGGTTTATTTTTTGTAGGAATTGATGTGATTGGCGGTTATCTTACAGAAATCAATGTCACCAGTCCTACTGGTCTGCGGGAAATTGATTTATTAGATAATGTTTGTTTGGGCAAAAAGATCGTTCAATGGGTAGAGAAGACTAAATAAATTATGTAATTATTGTAGGGGCAATTCCCCTGTGGTTGCCCCGCATCTTTGGGGTAAGCACGGAGACTGACCTCTACAATTTTTGTACTTAGCAACTTGGTTTACCTGGATACAACACGAGGTACATAGAGAGGAGCTCCATAAGGAATAGGAACATTTCCAGCAATGATATTCCGCAAAGCAATTTGTACGCTAGGTGTGGCAATACCATCAGCATAAATTCCCATACGCTGCTGGAAACGTTTCACTGCATATTCAGTGTCATTCCCAAATACTCCATCAATAGCGCCAGGAGTAATGCGTAGACGTGCCAATTGATTCTGAAGTTCTCTAACCGCAGGGCCACGACTATTTCTTCCCAAGGTGAAAAGAGTAGTGAAACCTTGTCCGATGGGAATTGTTGAGGGAGGAGTAATAGGAGGGTAAGAATAGGAAATTTCCCTGATCCCCAGATCTATAGCAGCTAGGGTGGTACTGTCTGCACAGCCAGTAGGTACGAGGTTATTAGCTTGCTGAAAACGAGTGACTGCACTAAGAGTGCGCTCGCGGTATTTGCCATCAACAGCACCATAAAAGAAGCCAAGAGCTTTTAACTTTTGTTGAAGGAAAGTTACGTTTTTATCTCCAAAACGGAACCCCTGACAAGTTCTAATCGTTGTGCTTGTATTTGGAGCTTGACCTATTGGAGATGAGGGATAGGGGTTGTAACCTTGTGTGGGTGTAGGATAGGGCCCCAAACCCAGGTAATAGAGGGTCAAATTGTCAGCTATGCCGGTCGCCGAGAGTCCTCTCGCTAGCTGAAATTGCCTAACAGCTTCTTCAGTGATGCTGCGATAGTAGATAGTTGGGGTTGTACCTATTGGGAAGTAACCCTGTGCTTGCAATCGCTGCTGAAGCGCTCTCACCTGTTCGCCGTTAGATCCTGGTCTGATCTCAGCATTAGCTGAGCTAGCTATGCTCAAAACTGATAATACCAAAGCCAGAGATAACAAGGGGATGTAGGTCTGGCTAGATAGCTTTTTCCAATTCAATCCCTCAAGCAATTTTGGCTCCGTAGGGCTTTCCCAGACAAGAGCAAGTTCAAGGTAAGCAAATGAGTCCATAAATTTTCCTGCAAAAATTTGGCTAGTGGATATCTGCTGACTCAAAAATACAGAGTTTTTGAGCTGCTACTTATCTGTCAATGTCTTGCCCTACCTTTTTATGCAAAAAATCGGTTTTTGTAAATAAACTTTACAAAACTGGCGGAGGATTGGTACTCTCACGCCTGAAGGCGGTGGGATTCTTGAATCAATGACCGAAAGTAAGCTCCTAACTTTTGACACTGAGAGGGGTAAAGCCCATAGGGGGTATGCTCTAATATTTTATTTGCTTATGGTCGAAAATCAAATAAATTACGTAAGTTCGACGCAGGCGATCGCACACCTTACAAGCTATAGCAATCGCTTTCGTCGTTTAGGGGCTAGGGGCTACGATGCTCAGGGCTAGGAAAAGAAGGGGAAGAGCGGATTAGGGGCTAGAAGCTAGGGCTGGAGAAGAAGAGATTTTTTGATTCTATCCTAATCAGTAATTCCCTTATTTCCCTAGTCCCTAGCCCCTAGCCCCTAACCCCTACTTCCCTAGCCCCTAGCTATATTAGAAATCCCTTCTATTCCTCAACGCTTTCTAGTAAAGTAAACAAATGTAAAGAAATATTAGTTTTCTGCGATCGCTTGGTTAAGACAACCAATTTACCTAAATCCTTGACAAATACACCAAGATCTGCTATGCAACAGCTTTTACCGCAAAGATTTTTAGCATCAATTGCTGCGTTGTTCCTAGTTATCTCAGTTTGGGCGATCGCGCCCGCAGCCTGGGCCTACAACAACCCCGATTTGCTGCCTGAGACTCAGACACCGATAATTGATTTAGCCAAAGCCCTGACCGAAATTCAAGAACAGACGCTAGCTAAAGATTTAGAGCAGTTTGAAGCTGAAACGGGCTGGAAACTGCGAGTTTTGACTCAATACGACCGCACACCTGGTCTAGCGGTCAAAGATTATTGGGGGCTAGATCAAAAAAGTGTCTTGCTAGTTGCCGATCAGCGGGGCGGCAACCTGCTTAATTTTAACGTTGGAGATGATCTTTACCCCTTGCTACCGCGAACCTTTTGGGTGGAGTTGCAAACTCGCTTCGGCAATCAATTTTTTATCCGAGACAACGGCGAAGACCAATCTATCCTCGAATCCTTAGAATCAATTAAACTTTGTTTGCGCCAGGGTGGTTGTCGCGTCGTTCCCGGTTTGCCACGCGAACAATGGATTTTGACTCTGATTACTTCCGTACTCGGCGGCATAATCTGCGGATTTGCGGCACATCCGCGCAAACCCGGACAAATTGTAGCTTGGCAGTGGGCGTTGATTTTCTCTCCGCTGTGGGGCATTTTGTTTATCGCTTTCGGCATTGGCCCGGTGGTATCCCGTACCTCCGAGTGGCTACCACTGCTGCGGAATGTAGCTGGTTTCCTGATTGGGGCTCTGGCAGCTTTTTTAACTCCAGTCTTGAATCAGTCTTCGGCTTCTGAAAGGTAATCAGTTGTCGATCGCCAAAAGCTGATAAGCTAACGGTTAACGGTTAACAGTTAACAGTTAACCAATAACAATAGCTGAAATCTGAGAGGCGATCGCTATTCAAATGGAATGGCACGTAACCGATGCCCAAAGTCTGGGAATAATCGATCGCGAAATTGGCGATCATGTCTTGTCGCCGGCGGAGTACGAAATTGTCCGCCGCGTGATTTACACTACGGCTGACTTTGAATACAAGTCTCTGATCCGTTTTTCTGACCACGCTTTACAGGCGGGGGCGGCGGCATTAGCGGCGCGGACTACTATTGTTGTAGATGTGCCAATGGTGCAGGTGGGGATTACGCCCCAGATCCAGAGCACTTTTGCGAATCCGGTATATTGTTCGATGGAGGCTTTAACTCGGCCTCAGAAGGAAAAAACCCGTGCTGCTTGGGGCATTGAAACTTTGGCCCGGCGGTATCCAGAGGGTATTTTTGTGGTTGGTCAGGCTCAAACGGCGCTGTCGGCGTTGGTAGATTTAATTGAGTCTGAAGAAATTCGGCCTGCTTTGGTGATTGGTACGCCTTCGGGGTTTGTGGGGGTAGATGTGGCTAAGTCAAGGCTGCATGATTCAATGATTCCTCATATTCGGATTGAGGGGCGTAAGGGATCTGCGGTGGTGGCTGTGGCGATCGTTAATGGGTTGGTGGATTTGGCTTGGCAGGCCTATGGCCAAGAGGGGAATAGTTTGGGTTAGGGTTGTGACGGGTTTAAAGCAATAGCCTAAATTCCTAATCTTCGTAGTGATAGCGAGCTTGGAGAAAATCAATCCGATTCTCGCTGACTAAGTAGATTATTCTATGTTCTTGGGTAAGCCTTCGCGACCACGTACCCGCAGCCAAATATTTTAGGGGTTCTGGTTTGCCGACACCTGTTAACGGATCGCGCACGATCGCCTCTACCAATTTTAAAAGTCGGAGGGCAACTTTGCGATCGACTTCCACCCAATAGGCAAGGTCTTCTAGGAATTTAGGCTGAAAAACTGCATCACGAACAGAGGTTTGCTCCGGTTCAGGCGTTTCTTCTGGCTGTTGTTTACGCTTCTTCGCCAAGTTCCAACTCCTGCCGTAATTCTCTGAGAGTCTGAGGTTTGACAGTTTTAGCTTTTGCCTGTTCCAGAGCGCTTAACAAGCGATCGGCATTTTTGGGCGATCGCAGCAGGTATACTGTCTCTATTAAGCTTGCCAATTCGTCAGCGGCAATTAACGCTACATTTTCGCCGTCTTTGCGGGTGATGATGATGGCATCGCGATCGCTTATGACTTGTTCGCACAGTTCATCGAAATTCGCCTGAGCTTCAGTATAGGTTACTTGGGTTTGTGTGAGTGACATGGTTTTTGGCTTCCCAATACTAAGGATATTATAAGGGCGATCGGGATGTTTGTAATTCTTCTTGTTGAGTTATAATGAAATTCCGTATTTCCCTATTTTTCCGTAAATATGAGACTAGATGCAATTTTTATCCGATTCTATAAATCTTTTAACGTCGATCATCATCGGCAATCCTCCGCTACGGACAATCAACCCACCAACTCCGAAGAAGCCAATAAAAACATAAAAACTCTTCCGTGGGAAATAATTAAGGCAGATGGTAACGACCTATGGTTCCCTTTCATTAAAGTCCCTATAGAGCCGCAAATTACGGCTGTTGTGGGTGCTAATGAATCAGGTAAATCACACCTGCTGACCGCGATAGAAAAAGCAATTACTGGATGCGATTATAAGGGAAACAAAATCTCCGCGTCCGATTTTTGCCGATACTCTGACAGATTTCTCATCACGGCTGATAAATCACGTATTCCAGATTTTGTTACTGAATGGTCTGACGTTTCTCAAGAAGAAGCTGAGCAAATCAAGAAATTCTCTGAAATTCCGAAAGCTCAACAATTTAATAGATTTTTATTGTTCAGGAAAAATATTGATGAATTAATAATATATCTACCTGATGAACCCAACCCACATCCAGTAAAATCAGATTCTCTTAAAGAATTTCAGAAGATACTACCAAGAACTAGAAGACTGGATACTACTACAGCTCTCCCAGATAGTGTACCGATTCAAAAATTAGTGGAAATCATCAATAAAAAGCCTGAAGGTACAGGATATGAACTATTATCTTTCGATCGCAGAACAAATGTTAGGCTTTTGCTAGATAAACTAATAGAACATTCACCGTTATTGAAAACTTTATTAAAAAAATCAGCTCCTCCAACTCAGGCATCTAATGATGATGACAAGAAGGGATATGAACTAATAAACAATCTTTTAAAAGAACTTGAAGATTGCTATAAAAATACAGACAGCCAGGACTCAAATCAAGAAAAAGAAATAAAACTTGCCTATGATATCCCTAGTTTGTCACTCTAGGAAGAGTAAAATAGAAAGAGAAGTCTAAATGGGAGACACAGACTATGATACAGCCCAAAATTCCACAACCTACCATTAGTTTCATCGATCAATATTGTGAGAGTTATCAAAAAATATTTCCAGAAGTTAGAAGCTATGAAGCCTTTAAGCAAATTATTATGGGGATTTTGACACCAAGCAAGAGAAAAAGTTTAGTAACACTCTCTAAAATAATTGGATTAAAAAATAGTCAATCATTGCATAACTTTTTAACACAATCTCCCTGGAAATCGGAAGAATTAAGAACCCAGAGACTAAAAATTATCTTTAACTGGTTAAAAGAAGAAGCAATTGACATTATTATAGATGAGACCGGAGATCCAAAAAAAGGAAATAAAACTGAATATGTAGCTAGACAATATTTAGGAAGGCTAGGAAAAGTAGACAATGGGATTGTAAGTGTCAATATTTATGGAGTTAGAAGAAGTAATCATGGAGTCTGGATGCCAGAGGGGGAGGAAGTTAAACAGACTTCTTGGCAAGAATTTGACCGAATATTAAGTAAAGGTCAACAACAAAAAAGATATGTGTGTGAGATAATATTTGGTCACAGGAATAAATATACTTATTGGTATCTAACAACTGATCCCGAAACATTACCAGTCAATAGTACATCTTATGTAATGACTAATATTGACAAAATTAAATATCAAGATGTAGGCAATATTTATGGAGAAAGAACTTGGATTGAATATGGATTTAGACAAAGCAAATCTGAATTAGGTTGGTCGGACTTTCATGTAACCAAATACAATGATATTGCTAAATGGTGGGAATCTATTTGTTGTGCTTTTCTATTGGTTAGTATGAGGGCTATTTCAACTCAGTCTTCGGAATTATCTAACTTATCAAGTTGTCAATCTGAACTAAATAGTTATCTAGCTGAACATCCAGACTGGGATTTCAATCAAGGCTGGAAATCAATGCTAAATAATATGCAATTACTATTATTGCCACTATTAGCCCTCAAATTAGTAAAACCTTGGTTGAAGGTTTTTGAATCTCCTTTATTAGTTAGTAGTTTTAATACTTTAATTAGTCTGGTTAATCTCTGTGCTAATGCTTTAACAGGGACTAAATTAAATGCTTTTCACCAATTTTCTTCTGCCTAGAGTGACAAACTAGGGATAACCTTGATGCGGAACTAATTAGAAAAGGGGTTGAAGGTATCCGAACCGATTACAAACTTGAGACGAATCTAACAGAAAGGATTGAGAAATATGATAACTTTAAAAAAGCTGTCAAAGGCTTGAAATATCAGGGAGAAAAGAAAGCCGCAGAAATTGCTGAGGAAAGCTAAAAATCTAAGTAAGAAAGAAGAAGGAAAGAGAAAAATGCAATCACAGTAAGGATTTCAGTGATTTAATATGAGTTCGATTTATGCGATCGCGACAAAACAGGGGACTATTGTAAATAGCACTCGGTAGATATTTTTAGATTTGAGGTAACATTTTGTCTATCTAATTGCAGGAAAAGCGATCGCCCTTCCCTCACCGAAGCGCGATCTCACTAATAAACTTCCCTGCGATGAGCAATAATAGTTACAACCACCTGCTTTTGCTTATCATCAATATAATAGCGCTTGCTGAATAAGTTAAGAAAAAGCGCGTAGGCGAAGCCAGCCGAAGGCATCGCTTCCAAATCAATAATCAAGGCGCGATCGCATCCTCTCCCCTCCCCTTTCTTCACTCTCATCTCTCCCTCCCCTATCTCTTTTCTTTTTCAACTGACGACTGACTTCTACAAACACATCCCGCCGTAAGTAAGGATAATCGCTTACCCAGATATTTCGACTGGGAATGTAAATATCTGAAACCTTAGAAATACGGCTTAAATCTTCTTCATTTGACATTACTAACATTAAAGCAACTTGACCCGGTGCAATCTCCTGGTGAGTGCGGTTAATAAGTGCTTTAATTTTAGTAGTAAATTCTGTCTTATCTCCTACTTCTACATTAATCATCCGCTCTAAATTGTCTACAATCACAAGCTGTCCTTTGCTGTTAACAGTTTCTTCTTGACTGCTGACTTCTTCTGTGATATAAACATCTAAAACTCGTCCTTGCCAGAAACCGCAGTATTTATATTTCCGGCATTGTAGATTTCGCAAACTTGCCGATAAAACCGGGCCCCAAAGCCAGTAAAGACCAGCAATAAGTCCAAAAATTAAAACTACTGCCCCGCCATCTTCCCACGCTAATTTATAAACTAATAGCATGAAAAGTACGCTGACTACAGAAATTAATAGCCGCTTCAAAAAATCTGAGGGTTTACCCCAAGCATATTTGTATTGAGCAGCGGTAGCAACGGCGGGAATCAGTTCTTCAAAGGTTTGTCGAGTTAATGGAACTAGCATAATTTTTTTGTTAACGGTTAACGGTTAACTGTTAACAGTTAACCGTTAACCAATAACCAGTTTACAATATTTTTTCTAAACCATAAACCAAAGATTTGAGTTCCAGTACCTTGCGGATGGCCAAGAGAACTCCGGGCATATAGCAAGCGCGATCGCTCGTATCGTGACGCAAAGTATAAACTTGACCGGGGCCGCCAAAAATCACCTCTTGGTGGGCAATTAAACCAGGTAAGCGAATGCTGTGAATGCGAATACCCTCATCCGCTAAACTTCCCCTTGCACCTGGTAACTTCTCAGTTTCCTCCACAAATGGGGGATTAAAAGTTTTCCCCATTTCTGCTAACATTTGAGCAGTTTGAATTGCCGTACCGCTGGGTGCGTCTGCCTTTTGGTTGTGGTGAAGTTCGATAATTTCTACATGATCGAAATATTGGGATGCTGACAGCGCAGCTTGCTGAAGCAAAACCATACCGATCGAAAAATTAGGGATAATTAAACAACCGATGCTAGCTTTATCCGCAAACTCAGCTAAATCTTGAATTTGTTCGGGACTCAGACCCGTAGTACCAACGACGGGACGAATACCGTAGGCGATCGCAGAGCGCACATTCTCATAAACTGAATTTGGGTGCGTAAAATCCACCATCACCCCTAACTGTTTTTCTTGACCCGCTAACGCTAGCATCCCTTGCAAATCATCCGTCAGAGGAACTTCCAATGCACCGCACCCCGCTAGTTCCCCCGCATCCACGTTAAGAAACTCAGGAGAGCGCTCTATAGCCCCAAACAGCGTCATATCCCCAACTGTTGCTACTGCCTTCACCACCTCACGGCCCATCTTGCCAGCAGCACCGTTAACAATCACCGGAATCGGAAGTTGACTCGCCATAATTTCCCCAATATCCTTACACTCGACAAAGGCATTTTAAACTGATACCATTTCTTTTTTGAGATGTTACAGAAGAAATTATCTAAAACATCTTCCCGCCTGAAACTTAAAATCCGCCCATCGGCACAAGTTGAAAGTTGGGGCCCAGGGAAAGAGCGAATACACTTAATCAATAATTAGGATTAGGCTCAACTAATTTACAACATCCTCGTTCAGGCTAATTCGCATCCAGCTATTTCCTCCGTGACTCCTAAATTCTATCGAAATCTTCGCTCTGTACTCTCCTTAGCAGCTCACTTCAGCGTTTTCTCCAACGGTACGAGGCTGAAGCTCTTTCCCGCCATACTAATTAGCATAACCGTTAGCTTGCTGCTACTATTAATTCGCCAACTTGGAGGGCTTCAAGAGCTGGAAATGGCGACTTTTGACCGAGGTCTGCGTTTAATGGGCGATCGCGGCCCCGATCCGCGACTGCTAGTAGTGAGTATCACCGAAGAAGATATCCAAGCACTAGGCAGAGTCCCCCTTTCCGATCGCCGGATCGCCCAAGCACTAGCACAACTGCAACGACACCAGCCCAAAGTAATTGGCTTAGACATATATCGCGATGTACCTCAAGAACCAGGACACAAAGAACTCCTAACTCAACTCCAAGCCCCAAACGCGATCGCCATCTCAAAATTTAACGACTCTGAAAGCATGGGAGTCCCGCCGCCGCCAGGAGTACCACCCGATCGTATCGGCTTTAACGACTTGTTGCTTGACCTCGATGGAGTCGTCCGCCGCAACTTAGTTTTTCTCTCAAAACCAGGTAGCAAACCCCTATACTCCTTTTCTTTCCGGCTCGCATTTTTTTACATCAAAGACATAGTTGAACCCAAAAATAGCACTACTAATCCCAACCATATTTACTGGGGCAAAGCCAAGTTTGTACCATTAGAACCCAATGCTGGCGGTTATACTAACCTGGATGCCAAAGGCTACCAAATTCTGATCGATTACCGTTCTCCTCGCAAAGTAGCGCGACAAATCAGCTTTAGGCAAGTATTAAAAGGAGATTTTGACCCCAACTGGGTAAAAGGCAAAATTGTACTCATCGGCACTACTGCCCCCAGCAGTAGAGACGTATTTCTCACCCCCTACAGCCCCATTGAGAAACAAAACGCCAAAATGCCTGGAGTGCTGCTTCACGCCCAAATGGTCAGTCAAATTTTAAGTGCAGTTTTGGACGGCGAGCCCCTGTTTTGGTTCTGGCCAGAGTGGGCAGAATTTTTGTGGGCAGCAGGATGGGCAATTGTGGGCGGAATCCTAGCTTTACGAATTCAACACCCAGCCAAATTGGGGGTGGTTTTAGTAATAGCATTAGGAACTTTACTAGCGATTACCCTTGGATTATTTACAGAGGCAGGGTGGGTGCCACCCGTAGAGCCAATATTGGCATTGCTAGTAACAAGTGCCTGTGTGACTGCCTACAAACAGCTATACAATGCCTTTCACGATTCCCTGACAGGATTGCCTAACCGAGCTTTGTTTATTGAACGGGTTGCTCGCGCTGCCAAAAATGCCAAACATCGCCAGTACGATTTTTTTGCAGTATTTTTTCTGGATTTGGATCGTTTTAAGGTAATTAACGATTCTCTCGGTCATGTCGCGGGGGACAGCTTGCTAATTGCTTTGGTGGAAAGATTGAAGTGTTGCGTGCGAATTAGTGACCTTGTGGCACGAGTGGGAGGGGGAGATTTTGCGATTCTAATTGAAAATATTAAGGATGTTGCTACTGCTACCAGCGTCGCAGAACGGATTCATGAAGCATTAATTATACCTTTTAATTTGAGCGGACAAGAAATATTAATGACGGTGAGTATTGGTATTGCTGTGGGGGGTTCCCAAGGCGAGACGCAAACAGGGGAAGAAGACGAGCGACCAGAGCATTTATTGCGGGATGCTCACACGGCAATGTATCGCGCTAAAGCTTTGGGAATGGGGCGCTATCAGGTGTTTAATGCGGCAATGCACGCAACCGCAGTGGAACGATTGCAGTTAGAGACGGATTTACGAATGGCTGTCAAGCGTCAAGAGTTTTTACTGCACTACCAGCCTTTTGTACATTTAGCTACTGGAAAGATTATCGGTTTTGAAGCGCTGATTCGCTGGCAACATCCGGGACGGGGTTTGGTGTCGCCTCTGAAGTTTATTCCGGTGGCGGAGGAAACGGGTTTGATTTTGCCTATAGGTCAGTGGGTGTTGGAGGAAGCTATGCGCCAATTACGTTTGTGGCAACAGCAGTTTCAGTTCGATCCTCCTTTAACGATGAGTGTGAATTTGTCTGCTAAGCAGTTTTCACAGCCGGATTTGGTGAAACAAATTAAGGAAATCCTGCAACGGACGGGTATTGAACCTGAGTGTTTGAAGTTGGAGATTACGGAAAGTGTGGTAATGGATGAGGTAGAATCTGCGATCGCAGTTCTTAATCAGATGAAGGCGTTAAATGTCAAGTTGGGAATTGATGATTTTGGGACGGGATATTCGTCTTTGAGTTATTTGAGCCGCTTTCCTACTGATACTTTGAAGGTGGATAAGTCTTTTGTGGGTCGCATGGAAGTGGGCTCAGAGGGGATGGTGGAAAAAATCGCTAATCCGAAGTCACGCGGGGGAGAAAATACGGCTATAGTGCGGACTATTGTGATGCTAGCTCACGCTTTGGGGATGGATGTGATTGCTGAGGGGGTGGAAACGGCTGAACAGTTGGCTAAGTTGCGATCGCTTGGCTGTGAATACGGTCAAGGTTATTTCTTTGCTAGGCCGCTTCCGAGTGAGGCGGCAACGGCGCTCATTGCTTCCGATCCTGAGTGGTAATTGTTAACAGTTAACAGTTAACAGTTAACTGTTAACTGTTAACTGGTAACTGGTAACTGGTAATTGGTAATTGGTAATTGGTAATTGGTAATTGGGTATTAAGTTAGTGCGTAATATCATGTCTGGCAAATTACTTACGAGCGGTCATTGCGAGCGAAGCGAAGCAATCGCAGAGACTAGGCGATTGCTTCGCTTCGCTCGCAATGACAAGTATTTAACCGGACATGATATAATTCCGGCTAATAACTAACAACTAACAACTAACAACTAACAATCAACAACCTACAATGAACCAAGATTTAGGTTATGCTACGCTCCACCCAACAACCTACATTTTGCATTTTTAATTCTAATTAGCAATTGGTAATTACCAATTAGCAATTACCAATTACCAATTATTTGTGCAAGCAGCCTATTACTTCCACTTTTGCCAAGAACTATTGAAAATCGAAGTTCCGGGAAAAGCAATCTGGTTTTTCTGTTGCTCTAACCGCCGTTGCAGCGCTTCCAAATCAGGCTCATAAGAAGGTAATTCATCCACCAATTGATAAGGCAGAATCCCCTTTTCTAGGGCAAAACTAGCAGTAGTTCCGGCCGCTGCACCCGAAGACCATTCAAAAGAATGTACGCGATAAGCAGCGGCCGCAGTGTGGCTAGTAGCAATACTTTTCCCTGCAACTAACATATTATCAATTTTCTGCGGAATCAATGCTCTGAGCGGAATTTGGAAGGGATAAGCTTCACCTTGACCCTTGCGAGTTCCTTCGCGTTCAGTATTACCGGGTGCTTCTGGGGGGCTATTAGTCATACAGGGGTGAAAGTCGATCGCATAGTGACCAATTCCCACAGAATCAGGATAAATAAAAGAGCGCGATCGCGGCTTTGTTTCCTCCACAGATAGATCTCCCACAGCCAAAGCAGGTGCATCTAAACCACCCAAAGCTAACCACAAATCGCGATACTGTTCGGGAGATAGATTTTGGCGATAAAAATCAGTCGCAAAGTTATTGCGAGACATATCTACTTCCCACACAGTAAAACCTTGCGGTTGAGCCAAACTTGGCCGTCCAATTATTCTCCTTCCCTCCCGCATATAAGGATATTTAGAAAGCCCATGTACTGTTCCCATCGGCGAATCTAAACCCGTCAAATATTTGAGATTTGGGTAAGGCTTTTTCACGCCATTGCCTAATTGTGAATCAGTTGTACCTACAGCTAGCCAATAGAAAAATCCTTGGGCATTTTCTTCACCACGTCGCAAAGTTTCTGTCCGTAAGCCGCCCATCCAGCCTCCCGGTTGCAATTGACCTGTGGCTTGCAATTGTTCGCGAGTATAGATCAGGTTATCTGTGGAAGTTCCAGGCCGATAATCGTTACCCCAAGTCCAGTTTTGCATGGAGATATCGCCCGGATAGATGGGAAAGTCTCTAGGGTTTGGAGGTCGTTTTTGATCTGGTTTAGTGCTAAAAATTTGGCGGTAGGTGAATACTAGGGGAAAACTAGCTAATCGCTGCAATTCATAGCTGTAGTAGGGAGCATATTGTTGATAGAATGAGGGTAGTTGATGGGTCTGGGGTTCCTTAGTTGCCTGCATTGCAAAGGTATAGGTAAAACCTTGAGTACAATAAGGATCGCCATTAGGACTTGCTGAAGAAGGTTCTAGATAGGAACGGGGGTCAATCCCCAGGCGGTAGGGAACGTCTGCGAGACCGATTAATTCACCTGTTTCGGTGGCATCTATGACATACCAATTAGCCGATTTAGCTGTTTGCTGAGGTTTATTTGACTGCTTGGGGGTGAAGCGAATAATGGTTTTATTAAATCGTGCGGAATTTTCGTATCGATAGGCATCTTCGATGGTTTGAGAAAGAGGTTCAGCGTTAATCGGAGGAGTACCTGTTGCTGGTTGATGCTGAATCGCGATCGCGCCTTTAATTTGATTCCCGGAAATGTCTAAATCTTTGACGACTGTATTAGGAAACCATTTAAGCGTACCTTTGCCTTTTTTGGCGGCATCTTGCAACATTTTAAATAGGATTTTATGGCCATCGTAGGGCATGAAGCAAGAATTACTGACCCAACAGCCGCCGGGATTGAGTCTACCGTAATGCTTTTGGATGCGCGATCGCAATTCTAGATAGCCGCGAGGATAGAATAATAGCGATCGCTGGGTTTCACGTTCGTCAAGTGCTGAGGTACCTTGGGAGGAAATTTGCCCGCCTACCCAGTCGGTAATTTCAGTTAAGCAAACAGTGCGACCTGCGAGTAAGCTTTCGTAAGCAGTGGCCGCACCTGAAAGCCCACCACCTACTACCAGAATGTCGCAATTTTCTTCTTTGTCTGGCGTGCGGGGAGGTGCGGCTATTGCGGGACTAATGGCTGAAATTAGGGAGATCAGGCTGAGGGTGAGGCTTACCAGTGATTTGCCTTGCACTTGACGCTGCATGGTAGATGGTGTGTTGAGTTTGGACATAGAAACTGAGAGGGCGAATATCAGAGGGCTAATAGCGCTCAAATGTTCATTCTGCACTATACGGGCTTTTGGCGATCGCGTCAGGGTAATATTACTAATTGGTAATTGGTAATGGCTAATGGCTAATGGCTAATGGCTAATGGCTAATGGCTAATTGCTAATTGCTAATTGCTAATTGCTAATTGCTAATTGCTAACTTCCCCATCTCCCCCATCTCCCCCATCTTCCCCATCTCCCCCATCCTATCCTCCCCTGCTCCCCCGCTCCCTCTTACTCATTACTAGGATTCAATTCCCCCTAAGCCAGATTCGAGAGCTTCTATTAAAGTCGCTTTATCCCAAGGCTTAGGTAAATACCGATGTAGATTAGCATATTTTCTAGCTCTTTCTATTGCTTCTTCATCGGCTTGACCCGTCAAAAGTACCGTCACAATATTGGGGAATTGCTGATGGACTTTAATTAAAAATTCATCCCCTTTCATATTCGGCATTAGCCAATCAGACACAATAATCAGAATATCAACTCCATCTTGATTTAATTCCTCTATGACTTCCAGCGCTTCATCAGCACTTTCTGCAAATTCATAACTATAGAGATTGCCAAAATGATGAGTGAGTTGATCTCTCAAACAGCTCAAAATCATTCTTTCATCATCTACACATAAAATAGCTTTCTTTGGCATAAAATCACACTCCTGATTCAAGTTTATCTAATCGGTAAATACACTCTAAACACAGTCCGACCTGGTTGGCTGTCTACCTCAATATTACCCTGATGTTTGTCAATAATTCTCTTGACAATATCCAAACCCAATCCACTACCTTCGCCAGCAGCCTTAGTCGTAAAAAAGGGTTCAAATATTCGCGGTTGGATTTCTGGCGGGATACCAGAACCGGAATCAGTGAATTGTACTACTATATTATGATTTTGCTCCATAACGGATATCTCTAACGTTCCCTTATTATTCATTGCGTGAATAGCATTATGAATGAGATTTGTCCAAACTTGGTTCAACTCTTCAGGATAACAAAGAATCGGTGGGACTTCCTCATAGTTTTTGATCACTTCAATTCTCTGCTTGAGGTGATTTTGATAAATAGTTAAAACCACATCTATGCCATCTTTCACAGTGGCAGTGGTCATTTCATCAGATTTATTATGACGGGCGTAACTTTTGAGTGAAAAGACTATTTTAGATGCTCTTTCTACAGCTAGCACAATATTCCGGCTGTTGTTATGTTGTAGATATAAGTTATAGACTGTATCTAAAATAAAAGTGTTGTCTTGTTGTTGAAATAATGTTATAAACGGAGCGATCTCTTGGGAAAAACCTAGCTTAACTAAAGTATCTGCAATAGTTTCTGACTCATCAATATTTTGATTTTCTAATTCTTTTTTGAGAGTGCGTTTTAACTGCCTTTCTTCTCTAAATGAAAGTATTTCCTCGTTTTCTCTGGCGGCTTCTAATAAAGCAAAAAAATCGGCTTGTCTTTCAGGAGATAGTTTTTGAATAATTTGTGGGAGTTGTTTAAGTGAATTATTGAGAGCATTAGTGATATTCCCAATAGAGGCGCGGATCGCTCCCAAAGGCGTATTGATTTCGTGGGCTACGCCCGCAATTAGTTGTCCGAGAGCAGCCATTTTTTCGGCTTGAATTAGTTCTTGTTGAGCGGCTTTGAGTTGTTGGAGAGCAGCGATCAATTCTTCATTTTTTTTGCGTAGAGCTTCTACAGCTCGTTTGCGATCGCTGATATTCCGAATCATAAATAGTGCTTCATTAGGCCCACTCACTACCACCCGTACTTCTTCATATTGTAGCGTACCATCAATCACAATTTGCTGTTCGTAAATTTGACCTTTTCCTGTAGCTAAAGTTTGTTTCAGATTTTCTAGATGGCGCTGAGAAACTTCTGGCGGCAAAAAATCCGATATATGCTTGCCAATTGGGTTATAATCTGATGGCAATAAACTAACCAGTTCGTTAGTAGCGATAAAACCCAAATAAATGCCATCTGAGTTAACTCTAAACATCAAATCGGGTATGGCAGAAAGTATAGCACGATTTTCCGCTTCACTTTTGTAGAGGGCTGCTTCTGTGCGCCTGCGCTCTGCGATTTCCTGCTGTAATTCTTGGGTGCGCTCTTCTACTTTTCGCTCTAAAGTTTGATTGTATTCTGCTAATAAATTTTCAGATTGTTTGCGTTCTGTAATGTCTTGAAATGCGGCGATGCCATAGACAATTTTCCCAGTTTCATCAAAGATTGGGGTAGTAGAAACTTCCAAAGGAACAACTTTATCAGGATGATGAATTTCGAGATCGTCAACTTTAACACTTTCACCTCTGAGCGCTCGCACAATTGGCAACTTTTCTGTATGATATAATTCATCACTTCCCGCTTGATACACTTGATAAACCTCTACCAATTGTTCACTTTTCGCTCTTGGCGAAGCCGCTATTCCAAGTAAATATTCTGCTTTCTGATTAGCATAATAAATCTCTCCAGTGGCATCGTGAACAGATACGCCTACGGGCATCGCTTCTAGGAATTGAGCCATCCGCCTTTCACTTTCGCGAACCTCTGTATAAAGTTTAGCATTGGCGATCGCGATCGCAGCTTGCCCAGATAACATTTGTAATATTTCTAACCTGTCGGGAGTAAAAACACCAGTAGTTAGATTGTTTTCCAGATATAAAATCCCACTAAGTTGACCTCTATTTAGCAACGGCGTACATAATAGAGACTTACTTTGATGTTCTTTGATAAATGGATCGTTGGTAAATTTACCCCGCTCTGCCGCATTATTTTGAACTACTGTTTCTCTCGTCCGAGCGACATAATTGATAATGGATACAGACACGATATTTTCAATAGAAATTGATTGCAAAACGGCAATTTGTTCTAAATCTATCTTCCCAGAAGCTTCAATCAGCATTTGACCATCAGTTTCTAAAATTAAATAGCCAATTTGAGCCCCCGCAATCTGAATCATAATCTTCATCAAAGCAGCTAATAACTTATCCAACTCAATTTCACTAGCAATAGCTTGGGAAGCTTTCATGACTGCGGCTAAATCTAAAACTTCACCTGACGAGCGAGGGCCTGTTGTTCTATTCACAGGTAGGGGAATTTTATCCACAATCCTATTAACGGCTGCCGATTTAGTTAGTAAACGGGGAAATTTTACGGGTAAATCTTTAATTAAGCTATAGGCTGCTTGTTGTACCCAATCATGACCAAATTTATAATCTTGAATTAATAGTTGTTCATCTAACTCTGAGTTAGGTATAATTAACTCGGACTCAACTGCTAGCATTAAGCGTTTAAAAATTTCTGGCGGTGATTTTTCACAGATAATAGATAGGGTGTTTAAGTCAAACTTTCTACCCACATAAGCTGCCACCCCTAAAATCTGCTGCGTCGATACTGGCAATTTCTTTAACTTACTAACTATTAACTCCACCAGATTGTCAGTAATATCCATTGCCTTAATTTGACTAATATCCCATTCCCAACTCAGGCATTCTAAATTGAAATTTATCAATTTTTCTGTAGCGAGCATTTTCAGAAATTCATTAACAAAGAAAGGATTGCCCCCAGTTTTAGACAATACTAATTCTGCCAAAGGTTTTACTTTCCCTCTTTCACTCTGCAAAGTGTCAACAATTAAATCAGTAATATGCTCTAGCGCTAAGGGTGCTAAGGCAATCTCATTGACAGTTATCTCTTGCTTATGTAGTGTCTCAATCGTCATCATTAAAGGATGATTGGGATTGACTTCCTGAAGCCGATATGCTCCAATTAAAAATAAGTATTGGGTATCAGCATCCATCATTATGCGTTCAATTAAATTTAAAGTGGCTACATCCACCCACTGCAAATCATCTAGAAATATCACTAATGGATGCTCTTCTGAACCAAATAAACGAATAAATTTTTGAAAGATTATACTGAAGCGATTTTGCGATTCTTTTGTGCCCAATTCTGGCACTGGTGGCTGCTTACCGACAATTAGCTCTAGTTGGGGTATCGCATCAATTATAACTTGACCATTGCCATTAAATGCGGCTAAAATTTTTTCTTGCCAAATTTTAAGCTCGGTTTTACTCTCCATTAACAATTGCCCCACCAATGCTTGAAAAGCATCGATCAAAGCACTATAGGGAATATTGCGCTGAAATTTATCGAAATTTCCCCTAATGAAATAACCACGCTTTTCTGTAATAGGTTTATAAATCTCGGCAGCTAGGGCGGATTTTCCGATTCCGGCAGCACCTACTAATAGCATTATTTCAGGAAGATGTAAATCAAAATTTGAACCCGGAAGAGATGATGTTTGTTGTTTTTCGCCTTCTGCTACTCGCTCAAAAGCTGCAAGTAAGCTGTGAATTTCTGCCTCTCTGCCATACAGTTTTTGAGGTATTTGAAACTTGGCTGAAATATCATTTTCACCAGGGATGAGATGTTCAATTTCCCCATTCGCCTCTAACTGCATCAAGCTACATACTAAATCTATTTGGATACCCCAGGTACTTTGGTATCGCTCTTCAGCAGTTTTTGCCATCAATTTCATCAGAATTTCGGAAATATTTGGCGGTATTGCTGGATTAATTTCATGAGCAGCGATAGGCTGTTTGGCAATGTGACAGTGTACTAATTCCAGAGCATCAGTTGTAGTAAAAGGGAGTTGTCCTGTTAATAATTCGTACAGGGTAACGCCAAGGGAGTAAAAGTCTGTGCGATAATCGAGGGAGCGATTCATCCGCCCTGTTTGTTCCGGCGACATATAGGCTAAAGTGCCTTCTAAAACATTAGGATTTTTCAGGAAAGGATTAAATTTGCTGAAAATTGTGGCAATACCAAAATCAATGATTTTTATTTGCTCGGTTTGGGGATTAAAGATAATATTGGAGGGGTTGATATCTCGATGAATAACGTTAGCTGCATGAATTTCAGATAAAACTTCAGTGATTTGGATGGCGATTTGAAGAATTTTCTGTAACGACAATAACGTTCTATTGCCATCTGTTTGTCTTGTTAATTCCGCCAAAGATGAACCCCCAAAATCTTCAAGGATTAAGACTAGATTCTGGTCATAAGATTCTAAACTATAAACTTTAACTACGCCTTCAATATTCAATCTTTGGGCAATTTCATACTCTTGCTTATATCGAATTACTTCCCCTGGTGCGGCGTAGTGCTGTTTAAGAACTTTGAGGATAACGGCTTGGCAATCCTGTTCTCGGATACCTCGGTAAACCAGAGAATTGGTACTTTCATAAATTTGATTAAGAATCTGGTAGCCAGAAATATCCATAATGTTTAAATATTGAAACTGTTAAGTGTTAACTGTTAAGTAGAAGGAAGAAGGAAGAAAAAGGAAGAAAAATTTAGTTATCTAGGAGAGAAGGAAGAATGTTTATAAAGTCAGTTTTTTAGCCATCCCGATCTTATGCTTAATTAGGTGGATTTACTTAACAGTTAACCGTTAACCGTTAACAAAACTTGGGAGAGGGATTTTGCTTCTTGAGTTGGAGGTTTAAGTCTCAGATTACATTAATGTAATAATGGAATAGCGCAATTGCGATAATTATAGATCATAATAGAGGTGGAAGCATCTCAAGGCTAGATAGCAATAATCCTCGCCCGGCCTACCGCTATGAAAAGAATCAATCGGCTGCTTGCATTTATACCTATCCCAGCTACTTTGTGCTTGGCAGCATCCAGTTTTGCCCAGGCCCCAACGATTATCCCGGCTCCCGATGGTACGGGTACTGCTGTTACTCAACAGCAAAATCGCTTCGACATTACAGGTGGCAAAAGTTCTGGAGATGGAGCCAATCTATTTCACAGTTTTCAACAATTTGGACTGAGTGAAGGTCAGATTGCTAATTTTATCTCTAATCCTGCTATTAGAAATATTTTAGGGCGAGTAGTCGGCGGCGATGCTTCAATTATTAACGGTCTAATTCAAGTTACTGGGGGCAATTCTAATCTATTTTTAATCAATCCTGCGGGGATTATTTTCGGCTCTTCGGCTCAATTAAACGTGCCTGCTTCCTTTACTGCTACTACTGCTACAGGTATTGGCTTCGGCTCGAATTGGTTAAATGCTGTGGGTAGTAATAACTGGACAAGTTTAGTCGGAAATCCTACGGCTTTTACTTTCTCATCCCCACCGGGATCAATTGTTAATGCGGGGAATTTAGCGGTATCTGCGGGAGAAAATATTAGTTTAATTGGCGGTACTGTCATCAATACAGGTACGATCGCGACTTCTGGAGGAAATATTACCATTGCCGCAGTCCCCGGTCAAAGCTTAGTCCGAATTAGCCAACCAGGGCACTTGCTGAATTTGGAAATTGCAGTTGACCCGTCAGGAATAGAAAATGGGGTACAACCTGCGAATATTCCCCAATTATTAACGGGTTCTAAATTAGGTAATGCTACGGGATTAACGGTACTTGCTGATGGTAGCGTCCAACTTAGCGGTACTGGTATCGCAGTGCCAACAGCACCGGGAGATGCCATCGCTGGCGGCGCTCTCAATGCCTCTGGCAATATGGGGGGGCAAATTAACATTTTTGGCAACCAAGTCGGGTTAATCGGCACAAAAGTCAACGCTAGTGGGAGTTTTGGGGGTGGTACGGTATTAATTGGGGGAGACTATCGCGGTTTAGGAATATTGCCCCGTGCCGATCGCACATTTGTCAGCCAAGATTCTACCATTAATGTTGATGCTATTAATAGCGGTAGTGGCGGCCGCGCGATCGTTTGGGCCGATGACATTACTCGCTTTTATGGAAATATTACCGCTCGCGGGGTAGACAATGGCGGTTTTGTGGAAGTTTCAGGTAAGCAATTTTTAGATTATCAAGGATTGGCGGATTTGCGATCGCTATCCGGTCAAGTAGGAACTCTGCTGTTAGATCCCACTGATATTACCATCAGCAACACACCAGATACACCCACAATGGCTTTCGCCAACGGCACTTTTTCTGATTCTACGACTCCCACTTCTAACCTGAGCACAACAACGCTGCAAAATCAACTAGGTTTAGGCAATGTAGTCGTGAATACGGCATCGGGTTTGAGTGCTCTCGGTAATATTACCGTTAGCAGTCCGATTTCTTGGAGTAATAGCACTGCTTTAACGCTAATTGCTAATAACGATATTACTACCAATCAGCCGATTGTTAATGCCGGCAATGGCGCGATCGCACTCCAAGCTAATAATACCATTGCCGTTAATGCCAATATTACCACCCAAGGCGGCAGCATTACTCTCAATGCCGATCGAGATAGTAGCAATGTAGGCGCGATCGCGATCGCCAATGCTACTATTAGCAGCAGCGGCGGTAGCATCATCTTGGGTGGTGGCAATACTCCCTCAACTTCCCCCGCAGTTGGCACAGCAGCAAACCCTGATGGCATTAATATTAACAACAGCACTCTCAATGCTGGTAGCGGTAACATCTCTATAGTTGGAACCGGAGTTGCCGGTGTATCTGGCGCTTCTGGGATTGTAATTGAAAACAATGCGATCGTGCAAACTACCAGCACGGGAACAATTACATTACAAGGTATTGGTGGCAATGGAACTGTTAGCAATAATGGGATCGAAATTAACGGCGCAAATACGACAATTAGTTCAGTTAATGGTAATATCCAGCTAACTGGTACTGGCAGTGGAAGTGGCGACGATAACAGCGGAATTTTCATCGCCAATAGCACAGTACAATCCTCTGGCGGCAATCTTACTTTAACTGGTAATGGTTCCGCTAGCGGAAGCGGAATTAGCAATATAGGTATTGAGTTAGATCGAAGCACATTAGCAACTGTCGGGACTGGAAACTTAACTCTAACAGGTATCGGCGGTAATGGTACTGAAGGGATTCTAGTCAATAGCAGTGCCATTAACCTCATAGGAGGTAGCGGCGCTATTACCCTAACAACAGATGAAATCAACCTACTTGGTAATACCACACTTGCTGGCAATGGCACGCTACAATTACAACCATTAACGCCAAGTTTAGGGATTACAATTGGGGGAGATATCAGCGACAGTTCGTTAAATCTCGGAACGATAGAACTAGCAACAATTCAACAGGGTTTTTCTCAAATTACTATTGGTAGAAATGATAGCAGCGGCGCGATCGCGATTGTTGGAGACGCAACCTTTCAAAATCCTACTACTATCCAAGCACCCGGAACAGGTGGTTCAATTATTAATACTGCTGGCAATATTACTGGCAGTAACAATGCTACCATTACTCTCAATGCTAATCAAAATATTGCCATTGGTAGCATTACTAATTCTGGTAGAGGAATTACGATCTCCAGTGCTAGCGGCAATATCACTACTACGGGTACTTTAGATACATCTAGTACCACTGGTAGCGGCGGCGCGATTTCTCTAACTGCAACTAACGGTATTAGTACAGGCGAAATTAATACTAGCACCTCTTTCGCCACCGCAGCTAATGGTGGTACAGTTACGCTTAATGCAGGTAGTAGCAATATCAATCTTAATGGCAATATCAGCACTTCTGCTGTCGCTGGTAGCGGTGGAAATCTCACTTTTGCTAGCAATGTCATCTTACCAGCACCCGCGATCGCGCTAAGTACATTGGGAACAACTAGCAACGGTACTATTGCCTTTAACAGTACCCTCAATGGTGCAACAGCTAATACTAATAGCTTGACAGTGAATGCAGGCGCAGGCAATATTACTTTTGGCGGTGCGATTGGTAGTAGCACACCGTTAGGAGATTTGACAGTTAATAGTGGTGGAAATACAGCTTTTAGTAATACTGCGAACGTCTCAAACTTAACAACAGATGCAGCCGGAACAACTCAAATCAACGGCAATATAACGGCAACGGGTGCATCTGGAATTAGCCTGGGTGAAGCTGCAACAATTACTGGTGATGTCGCCCTCACAGCTAATAAAATTAACTTCGCAAACACTGTTTCGGGAACTGGCAATTTAATTTTACAACCATTTACACCCACCTTAGAAATCGCCATTGGCGGGACAGCAGCTAGCAGCGGTTTAGACTTGACAGCAGCACAATTAGCCTTATTACAAAATGGCTTTAGCTCAATTACAATCGGGCGCGGCGATAGCAGCGGTAATATTAGTTTAGCGGGGAATGTTAGTTTCAGCAACCCCGTAACTATTCGTACTCCTGCGGGTACTGGTTCTATTAGCGGAAACGGAACAATTACAGGATCGGGAAATGCGACAATCACCCTAATAGCCAACCAAGATATTACCAGCGGTAATATTACAACATCAGGTAGAGCTATTACAATCACCAGCACTACTGGCAACATTAATGCTAGTGCTGCTACATTAAATACTAGCTCAACAACTGGCAATGGCGGCCCCTTAACCTTAAACAGCAATAACAATATTAGTACAGGTAACATTAATAGCAGTGGCACCTCTGGCGGCAACGTAACTGTTAATGCTAAAGGCAGCATAGAAATTGTTACTATTAACGCCCAAGGATCGGCCTCTGGTAGCGGCGGTATTGTTGATATCACTGCCACTAATCTTGTGCGAATTACAGATACTTTTACTGATATTAATGGTATAATTTCTAGTATTTCCACAGCCGGGGGTAGCGGTGGTGGAGCAATTACAATTCGACATGGGGGTAGCACAGTAACTCCCTTCATTGTCGGAGATGCTACCACAAATGGAACAAAGGGAGCGATCGCTAGTGGAGCAAATAATGCGATCGCACCAACATTGACAGTGCCAGTTCCCCCTGAAACCTACACTCAGGGCAATATTAATATCATTACCACAGCTTCGGCAGCAGCCCCAACACCACAGCCAACCCCCACATCTACGCCTACCCCAGCACCAACCCAGAGCCCGGAACCCACCCAAAGTCCAACACCAACCCCAACAGAGAGTCCGCAACCCACTCAGAGTCCAACACCAGCACCAACCCAGAGCCCGCAACCCACCCAAAGTCCACAGCCAACAGAGAACCCGCAACCCACCCAAAGTCCACAGCCAACAGAGAACCCGCAACCCACCCAAAGTCCACAACCCACCCAGAGCCCGCAACCCACCCAAAGTCCACAGCCAACCCAGAGCCCGCAACCCACCCAGAGCCCGCAACCCACCCAGAGTCCACAGCCAACCCAGAGCCCGCAACCCGTTACCAACAATCAACAGCAACCCGTTACCAATAATCAGCAGCAACCTATTGCCAATAATCAACAGCAACCCGTTACCAATAATCAGCAGCAACCTGTTACCAATAATCAGCAGCAACCCGTTACCAATAATCAGCAGCAACCCGTTACCAATAATCAGCAGCAACCCATTGCCAATAATCAACAGCAACCCGGAGGAGTTGTTAATCAACAACCTGGAGGAACAAATCAACAGCAACCCGGAGGAACAAATCAACAGCAACCTGGAGGAACAAATCAACAACAACCTGGAGGAACGAATCAACAACAACCTGGAGGAACGAATCAACAACAACCTGGAGGAACAAATCAACAACAACCTGGAGGAACAAATCAACAGCAACCCGGAGGAACAAATCAACAGCAACCCGGAGGAACAAATCAACAGCAACCTGGAGGAACAAATCAACAACAACCTGGAGGAACAAATCAACAACAACCTGGAGGAACAAATCAACAGCAACCTGGAGGAACAAATCAACAGCAACCTGGAGGAACAAATCAACAGCAACCTGGAGGAACAAATCAACAGCAACCTGGAGGAACGAATCAACAGCAACCTGGAGGAACAAATCAACAGCAACCTGGAGGAACGAATCAACAGCAACCTGGAGGTAATGGTAATAATCAGCAACCCGGAGGTAATGGTAATCCACAGCAACCTGTAGGTAATAATCAGCAACCTGGAGGTAATGGTAATCCACAGCAACCCGGAGGTAATAATCAACAACCTTTACCCCCGCGACAACAATTAGCTAATTCCCCAATAAATCCACCTCCCTCCCCAAATCTTGCAGGCATAAATACGATTAGGCCTGACAGTCCGGTTCTGAATAGTGGTGGACTTTACAATCAACAAATATTAAATGTTGCTCCCGGAATAGATCGCGGCGATCCTGGAAAACCAGCCAATCCCAACTCTGGATTAATGCCGCAACCTCAGAGTGGCAACAGCATCTCTGGCAATCCCGGTAACAGCTCAATATTGCGTGTCGAATCTAATCCCGGCAATAGCCCCTCGCCACAAAATCCCTCACCTAACGGCCCTAAACCAGATGGCAACAATCCACCGCCACCTGGTGGCGCGCCTAATGCCAGTCTAGCTGGATTCTCGCCAGCCGTAGAAGTAGCTAGAGCTAACCTCAGCCAAACTCTTGATGCTGGGAGAGTCGAGGTTGCCGTACCTCAAATCGAGGTGCTGACTCAACAGGAATATAAGGATTACTTGGGAGAAAGTCTTTCATTAGGAACGGCTGTAAATTCTGCTCAAAATATCAGAGAAATGCTCTCGAAAATCGAGAAACAAACTGGCAATCGCTCTGCAATTGTTTATGCGATCGCGCGACCAGATCAGCTAGAACTTGTATTAATGACCGCCAGTGGTCACATCCTGCACCGAACCGTCCGCGAGGCGAATCGCGAGGTGCTAATACAGACTGCAAACCAGTTCCGCGACGAAATCACCAATCCTGTCAAACGCCGTTCCACAAGCTATCTCTCACCCGCACAAAAGCTTTATCAGTGGTTACTAAAGCCTTTAGAGGCGGAATTACAAGGGGAAAAAATAGAAACCCTTCTGTTTAGTCTGGATGCAGGACTGCGGACGCTACCAATTGCCGCGCTCCATGACGGGAAACAATTTCTGGTAGAAAAATATAGCCTAGCGCTAATACCGAGCTTGAGCTTAACTAATACTAGCTACCAACGCCTTTCTGGTGCCTCAGTTTTGGCAATGGGTGCATCAGTATTTTCGGACAAATCACCTTTACCCGCTGTACCTTTAGAATTGCAAACGATCGCGGCTAAGTGGCCAGGGCAATTTTTCCTCAATGAAGCTTTCACTCTTAAAAACCTCAAATCTCTACGCTCTGCGACACCTTATCAAATTATCCACTTAGCTACGCATGGCGAATTTAAGCCGGGGGCTGCCGGCAACTCTTACATTCAGTTATGGGATGCTCAACTGCAACTGAATCAGCTTAGGCAGTTAGGCTGGAGTAACCCGCCAGTAGAGTTACTGGTGTTGAGCGCTTGCCGCACGGCAGTGGGAGATAATGGCGCAGAATTAGGATTTGCAGGTCTTGCCGTACAAGCTGGGGTGAAGTCTGCCTTAGCTAGTTTATGGTATGTTTCCGATGAGGGAACGCTGGGGTTGATGGCAGGATTTTACAGCCAATTACGGAATGCTGCCATTAAATCTGAAGCTTTGCGACAATCACAAATTGCGATGCTTCGAGGAGAAATCAAGATAGAGTCTGGCCAACTGCGAGGTGGTGGTGTAGCAAGTGGAGTAATGCTGCCCGCTGGGGGGAAAAATCAACTCAGTACAACTTTATCCCATCCTTATTATTGGAGTGGTTTTACGATGATAGGTAGTCCTTGGTAATTGTTAGTTGTTAGTTGTTGGTTGTTGGTTGTTGGTTGTTCAGTAAATCCTTCTTACTTCTTCCTTCTTCCTTCTTCCTTCTTCCTTCGTAATTAAATTTGCTCCAGATAGCTCAGTAGGTCTGCCATTTCTTGGGGACTTGGCTGAAACTGAGGCATGGGAGGGGTTTGTCCGCTGATTACTTGCTCGATCAGACGGCTCTCAGACTTACGCTGGGAGACACCGTGTAAGTTTGGGCCTATCTGACTGTTGAGATGCCATGCGTGACAACCGGCACAATTCATTTGAAAAATGGCTTGACCTTGAATGGGATTGCCATTCATGGACAAAACGGTTTTGATGTAGGGATCTGCGGCCTGAAAATGTCTTATGCCTAAAATCGCTATAAGACTTACCAGCGAAACCACTAGAGCAATCAAAGCGATCCGCTTGACCAGGTGTTGAATTTCATTGCTAGCGAGCTGGTTATCCAAAGGTTTCTAATTAAATAAGAATCTACAAGAAAGTTTAATTCACATAACATAGCTTAATGGTTCCCGGCAGGAAGGGCAAGGAATTAGTAATTAAAAATTAAAAATTAAAAATTAAAAATTAAAAATATACCAAGTGCTAATATAGCAACCGCCAAGGTAGTTAGGACATTTTAGTTTCCTCAAACTATTAATTCTATTCCCTTCTTCCTCTTCTTCCCCTAGCCCCTAGCCCCTAGTCCCTAGTCCCTAACCGCCTTGGCGGTTGTGATTTTTTTACTCTGTCAAGTAAGTTCACATTTCAATTAAGATTAAGATTGCTATAAATTGCGAAAAGTAAGAAATAAGGAGATATAACGTGGTAGAACCGCTGCTTTCAGGTATTGTCTTGGGTTTGATTGCCGTCACCTTGCTGGGGCTATTTTTCGCTGCCTATCAGCAATACAAGCGTGGCGATCAGTTAGGCATTAATAAATAGAGAAGCGATCGCCTATTTATGCGGGACGGTAGAAAGTCAAGGCTGTATTGCCATAGACTTTCTGCCTGCAAATTTCCAAGGGCGGTAATGGTTCTATTGTCTCTAGTTCGGGGCTGTGTTCTACTGCTATTTCGCCGTACTCGGCTAACATTTGTTGGGTAGCGATCGCTTCTAACACTGGTTGGTACAAGTCGCTGGCGTAGGGCGGATCGAAGTAAATTCGGTCAAACTGCTGTCCGGCTAGCTTATGCAGTTCTGCGATCGCATCTCCCCGAAGGATCTGGAATTGCTGGGAAGAGTTGGCTACTTGCTGCCAATTTTGGCGAATGATGGTGCAAGCTTTGGCGGACTTTTCGATCGCGATCGCTTCTTTGGCCCCCCGACACAGTGCTTCAGCACCCATTGACCCGCTACCGGCACACAAATCTAGCCATCGGCATCCGTCAATAGTGCCTTGCCAAATATTGAAAACGGCCTCTCGTACTCGCCCCAAAGTCGGGCGGGTGAGAAGTCCGGGTAGAGTTTTAAGTTGACGGTTGCCGTGAATTCTGAGAGTCATTTTATCAATTAAAGTTAACTGTTAACTGTTAACTGTTAACTGTCACCCTGACTTGGCTAACAAAGTTTGATAGAATTTGTAAGCCTGTAGCAGAAGACTTTTCTGGATGAAATTGTACGGCCATCAAATTACCTTGGGCGATCGCGGCTGTCACAGTTTGAGTACCGTGAGTTGTACTTGCAGCGCACACCCTCGAATCGACAGGATCGACATAGTAAGAATGGACGAAATAAACCCAATTATTTGCTGATAAACTTTGCCACAAAGGGATATCTGGCTGATTAAATTGTAGTTGGTTCCATCCCATGTGAGGAATTGTCAGCCCTGGTTCCGAATGAAACCTGCGTACAGTACCGGCGACAATTCCTAACCCTGGTTCTGTGCCTTCTTCGGAACTTTCAAACAATATTTGCAAACCCAGACAGATGCCTAAGAATGGTTTACCAGATGCGATCGCGGCTTTAATTGGTTCGACTAAGCCGCGCGATCGCAAATGCTGTACGGCGGGGTCAAACGAACCCACACCGGGCAAAACCACTGCATCTGCTCGATCGATTTCCTTCGGCGAATCAGTGACATGAGGCGTTGCACCCACTTTCTCCAAGCCTTTGCAGACTGAGTGCAAATTGCCCATATCGTAGTCTACTACTGCAATCACAGACATTGATTTGGCCTTATATTAGAAGCTTTCACTATCTTTACACAAAACCGACTCTGCGATCGCCCTTTCTATGACGATAAACATTCTGCTCACCTCTTTTGACACTTGGCTACCCCATCAGCCGTCTAATGCTTCGGACGATTTACTGGCAAAGGTTGCGGAAATAGAATCTTTGCCTTACGCGCTAACTTTTTTAAGAAAACTGCCCGTCGATCCAAAGTTCGGGCCGAAACAAGCGATCGCTAAAATTGACGAATTACAGCCCGATTTAATTATTTGCTGTGGCATGGCGGAATCGCGTAAAATTTTAACTGTAGAATCTACTGCTATTTCTGAGGGCGAAATCCTACAAACAACTATCCCACTGTCAAGCCTAGTTGCAAATTTAACTTTAACTGAAATTAGCGATGATGCAGGTAAATTTGTTTGCGAAGCTCTATATTATTCAGTCTTAAAACATATAAAAAAGAAGAGATTGCAAAGTCAATGTATATTTATCCATGTCCCGATTCTGACAGAAGAAAACATTGAAATAATTCTCAAAGATTTTTTATTGATTATGGACTTTTGTAATGAACACAGTAAAATCAAACTTATTTCTTAGTCCGCGTAGGCGGGGTTTGTTTCTGTAGTAATACCCAATAATTAAACGTAGCCCACCTTACAATTTATAGCGTTTATTTATGTTCACCTAGTTACCCCCTTTATTGTCATTGCAAGCCAAGCGAAACAATCGCCTAGTCTCTGCGATTGCTTCGCTTCGCTCGCAATGACGACGGATAATTACTCATAAAAATGATAAAACAACAAACTTATTACCAATTACCAATCAAGATAATAACAACGGAAACCAAATCGCCAAAGCTAAGAGAGTAAGAAACAAAACAGGTAAAGTCAAAATTACATTGAGACGAAAATATTGACTCCATTTTATGTCGCAGCCTCGGCACTTCAAGATATTGAGCCAAAGTAGGGTCGATAAACTGCCAATCGGAGTAATTTTAGCACCCAGAGCGCACCCAATGACAGAGGCGTAAACCATACCTTCTTGGATATCGGGAGGGATAATATAGGTAGATTGAATGGCTAATGTGTGAATTAAGACAGCAGGTAAATTATTAGTAACGGCGGCAAATATTGTCGCTAAAAATCCCGTGCTAATTATAGATAGAAATAATCCCCATTGGGCGAACTGTGCTGAGATTAATCCGATTGTAGTTATTAAGCCAGAATTACCCAAGCCGAGCGCGATTATATACATCCCCCAGCTAAATAAAATAATTTGTACGGAGGTAGAGTTGAGGAATTTAGTGAAGGGAGATAAGGAGCGGACGAGCGGGGCAAAAGACCGCAGTGGTAGGGATGAATTCGTATAGGAGAAACCGCTTATAGGATCGAAATAAACTGTAGCGTCAACTTTTATTGTCTCTTTTTCAGGTTGGTTACTATTTATTTTCTCTTGTGCCGATGGCAAAGCTTCTGGTTCTTTAATCTCCTGTTTTTTTGGGGAGAAATGAGGCTCAATAGCTGGTTTAAAAGCTGTTCTAACTAAGTCGAAGGATGGGTAGGTGGGGGGGATATCAGACCAAAAATAGAACAAGAAAACGGCGAAACTGGCGGCGATCGCGACTCCACTGACAGGTATCATGACTGAAGCGTAGCGTGTCGCGGAAATGTCGGCATAACTCGCAGCGATGGTATTCACTAAATTGCTGGAGGTGAAAGCCAAACTAGCAACGTCAGCAATAAAACCTGTGGCGATCGCAAAAGCAAAGGTTGGTTTCCGGCGAAAACCAAGCAAAGCGAGGATTTCAAAGACAAAGGGGGTGAGAGTCAGCGTTGCGCCGCAGTTAGTCAGTAAGATACTGGCAACTACAGTCGCCAGTCCCAGCATTAAAAATAGTAGCCTACCTCTGTTCAAATTCCAGCCAGCCGCACGGAGTGCTAACCAGCGTAGGGCCCCGGTTTGTTCGAGAATCCAGTTTAAAGCGAGCAAAGCCGCCAAAGTCAGGGTGTTGTTGCCGAGAATTACTCTGGCGGCGGGGAGATTTTGTAACGCGATCGCGCCAGTTGTTAAGGTGGCGATCGCTCCCCCTAAAGCACTAAAACCAATGCCTAATCCTCTTGGTTGCCAGATGGCGATCGCGAGGGTAAGCAAGAAAATGGCTAAAATCAAGTTTATGCAGATCCCTGAGTCAGAAAGTGTTGACTTTATTCTGCTTCAATTAAGTCCCAAAATCTGTCATCTTCTGCAATGAACTCAAAATCTGGTTCCGTTGTTGCTTCGATCCGATATTGGGGATTGCGCGCGATCGCGTGTTCTAGATTTTCAACTGCCAAGTCTACTTCCTGTTGCAAGGCATAACAAATCGCCTTGTTGTAATAAGCGTTGGCAAAGTCTGATTTAATTTTAATCGCGCGGTCAAAGCTTTCAATCGCTTCGTTATCGCGTTCTAGCTTGACCAATATCTCGCCTCTGGAATTCCAAGCTTTATAAGACTCATAATTCAATTCTATGGATTTGTCGAAAGAAGCGATCGCCTCTTCATATCGTTCTAAAACCCCCAAAGCTAAACCTCGATTTAACCAGGCGACGGCATCATCAGGCTCTACATGAACCGCGCGATCGAAGGATTTGAAAGCTTCCTCCTCCTGTTGTAACGTTCCTAGTGCCACCCCTCGGTTTACCCACGCTTCGCGGTAATCGGGATTGATTTCGATGGCTTTGTCAAAGGATGCGATCGCGTCTTCCGCACGTTTCAATTTTGCCAAGGCTAATCCTCGGTGCAGCCATGCTTTGCTATCCTGCGGCTGAATTTCCAACACCTGGTTAAAATCTGCGATCGCTGCTTCATAACGCCGCAATTCTTTTAAGGTAATACCTCGATGATACCAAATATTGGCATCATCTGTTTTCAGTTCAATAGCTCGATCGAAAGCAGCCTTTGCCTCTTCAAACTGCTGCAATTCCCACTGAGCCAGACCGCGCTGATACCAAATCTCAGGGCAATTTTGCTTGATTTCCAAAGCGCGATCGCAATTGGATATTACCTCATTGTAACGCCCTTGAGACAACAAACTATTTCCCTCATTGATATAGTCTTCCACATTCAAGAACAATTCAGGGTGATTTGATTTCAGCCTTTCAATTTGTTCGTTTAAACCTTGAATTTTTACCGTCACTTCCGGGATTACCGCCTCTGCGATCGTCGTCGGCGAACTATCAGCAATTTCCTGCCAAATTTGAGCTTTATGAGTTTGAGTTTCCGATAGTATTTCTGAAAGTTGAGCAACCAAATCACCCTGGGATTGCTCTAAATTCTGAATCGTTAAATCCTTACGAGCTTGTACCTGAGTTTCCAACTCCGTGAGTACAGCAGTAATTTCAGTTTCTAGTTGTTCTAAGTTCTGTAGAGCTAAATTTTTTCCTCCTTGAATCTCAGACATTAATGTAGACAATTGAGCCTTTGCAGAACTCTGGAGATTTTCCAAATCCTGAAAAGTTTGAGCCTGATTTTGTTTAATACCAGCTTGGGAATCCGAGACAAAAGTAGTAAACTCTGTCTCTACATCTTTCAAATTCTTGCTCACCAACAGCATTTGCTTTTTAATTTCCAACTGCAATTCTGAAAGTTGAGCAGTTATTTCTCTCCCTAATCGTTCCTGATGTTTAATTGCTTCTGCATGGAACAGCCGCACTTTTTGTTCAGAATCAACTTTAAGTTTTTCTAGACACTGGGTTAAATCAGACTCTTGCTTTTTCAAGTTTTCCAGAATAAAATCCTGTTGCCTTTCCACATTAACTGGAATTTGAGCCAATTTAATTGATAGCTCTGACTGCGCTTGTTTGAGATTTTGTAGAATTAAATCCTGTTGTTTTTCGGCATTAACTGAAATTTCAGCTAATTTAGCCGACAAGCCAGATTCCGCCTGCTTCAGATTTTGCAGAATTAAATTCTGTTGCTTTTCTGCATTAATTTGAATTTCCGAATATTGAGATGCAAACTCAGCTTCCGTCTGTTTCATAGTTTGCAGGACTGTATTTTTCTGACCTTGAACCTCAGACTGCATATCCAAAAGCTGAGGAGCAAACTGTGAGGATAATTTTTCTAAATTTTGGAGAATTAAATCCTGTTGGTTTTGAATATTTTCTTGGATTTCAGCAAGCCGTGCCCCAAACTCTACCTCAGATTTTTTTAGCTTGTCGAGTCCATATTTCGTCTCTTCTCCAACATCGGCTTGCACTTGAGAAAACAACTTCGATGTTTTCTCTTTTTTAACAGCTAACTCTTCGTGAAAATTTGATTCCTCGCGCTCTAAATCTGTTTCTATCTCCTCAGCTTTTAGGAGAATACCTTGAACAGTTTGATTAGCTTCAGCAATCCGCTTGTCCAAACCTTTTAATTCATTAAGCTGACTTCTCGCCATACTTGCGATTTCAAACATCACAGCTCGGCGCAACAGGAACAAAACTGCAATTGCAGCAGCTAAAAGCAGCACAAAAGCCCCAAGCACAACATTAAATAAAAGTGTTGTGCGACTAAAATTGCGGAGATTTTCAGCTTGAGTTCGCTCAAGAATCCGCTTTTGTTCTCGCAATTGTTCGAGTTCCCGTCGTTCCCCAGTAGAAATGGGTTTTGTCTGAGTTGTTTCAGCAGCATTTGGGGAGGTGGGTTGAGCAAAAGCAACACCCACAGACAATAAAAGCGTTGAAAGAACGGCATTACCTGCCAATACTAAAGCGAATTTGGGATGCTTTTGTTTCATTTGGGGTACCGAGTTGCATTCAAACGGGTAACTTAATCGTGCTCTTACTCTTTTCTTTGGGTCTTTTGAGCCTTTGGGGTTCGTTAACTAAATTCTACCTTATACCAAAATTATTCAAGTGAGCGCTGCTGAAAGTATATTTCTCTCCCTTAACATATAGATTATAGCAGCGCTCACCCTACAATTGATAGTTTTATTGCATTAGTCCGCCCAGGCAGACTTTATTCCTGATACCCCCAATTTCAATCGTCTGATAATGTTTTGGGACAAATATCATCATCAAACCAAGCGGTTAATGCTACAGCCAAAGCATCAGCAGCATCGTCTGGTTTAGGAATATCATCTAATTCTAACTCCCTCGCCACAGCGTCTTGTACATCATACTTATCAGCATTGCCACGACCTGTTAAAGCTAGTTTAATTTGAGCTGGAGTAAACTCAACTAAAGGGACATTTTGCTGAGCTAATACTAACATCAAAACTCCTCTTGCTTGAGCGACAACAATGGCACTCCCCATTTTATAGAAAAACAACTTTTCCGCTACGGCTAAATCCGGTTTGAACTGGTCAATTATAGCGTTTAAATCATCGTAAATAGTGCGGAGACGCTGCCCCATTTCTTGACCTGCGGGAGTTTTAATCACGCCAAAATCAATCATTGAAACGCGATAATCTTCATCTTTTTTCCCAGCAATAATTTCACAATCAATTACCCCAAATCCTAGAATTGCCAGCCCCGGATCTAATCCTAGAATTCGCTTTTTCATTGTAATAGTGGCTAATAGCTAATTGGTAATTGGTAATTGGTAATTGGTAATTGGTAATTGGTTATATCCGTTAAATCGCTTCTAGAATCCGTTGCCTAATACCATTAGCCATCAGCAATTAGTTATTATATCATTTCCCGTTAAATACTTGTCATTGTTCGCTGTGCGAAGCAATCACAAGGTTTTGAGATTGCTTCGCACAGCGAACAATGGACAGATCGTAAGTAATTTGCCGGACATGATATTAGCCATCAACAATTAGCAATTAGCCATTAGCAATTAGCTATTAGCAATTAGCTATTAGCCATTTCCAAACCAAAAACTTGACCGAATACTTTTTGAACTTTGTAGCCAGAGTCGATGCTTTCTAAGGGATCTTTCCGCAACCGATGCCGCAAACAAAGAGTGACAACTCGGCGAATGTCATCAACAGTAACTTCCGTCCGACCTTCACAAGCTGCCAAAGCTTTTGCCGCCCGATTAGTAACAATATCTCCCCGCAGTCCGTCCACATCTAATTCAGCACAAACTTGGGAAATTTTTACGCGCAAATCGTAATCAAGTTGTACTGATTTTAACCTTTCCTGAGCATCTACAAGCTGTTTTTGTAGCTCATTTTGCCCTGGTTCATATTTTTCTAAAAATTCTTTAGGGTTTTGGTCAAAATCTGACCGTTGCTCCACAATTTGTACTCTTAAAGTAGGCTCTTTTACAGTCCTAATTTCGGCGTGCATCCCAAATCTATCCAGCAATTGCGGGCGTAATTCTCCTTCTTCTGGGTTGCCGGAACCAACTAGGACAAAACGCGCTGGATGGCGGATAGAAATGCCTTCTCTTTCTACAGTATTCCAGCCACTTGCTGCCGAGTCGAGCAAAACATCTACTAAGTGATCGTCGAGCAAATTGACTTCATCAACGTAAAGAATGCCGCGATTTGCTTTAGCTAAAAGCCCCGGTTCAAAAGCTTTAACACCTTCAGATAAAGCTTTTTCAATATCAATAGTGCCGCAAACTCGGTCTTCCGTAGCGCCCAAAGGCAAATCTACCATTGGGACTTTTTTCTTCGCGATCGCAATTTCTACCTGCTGAGCAACCCTTTCTCGCAATGCGTCGCTCATTAATTCGGGATCGCTAGGATGGCTATTGAAGGGGTCATCCGCCACCACATCAATTTCTGGCAACAAGTCAGCTAGGGCGCGGATAGTAGTAGATTTGCCCGTACCGCGATCGCCCATAATCATCACACCCCCGATCTTGGGGTCAATCACATTCAACAGCAGCGCCAGTTTCATCTCCTCCTGGCCAACAATGGCCGTGAAGGGAAAAACAGCGCGGCGGGCAACGCTAACAGCAGGCGGCGCACCCGCATTCTGGGTATTAATGGCTTCGGCAGTAGGACTCACAATAAACTCTAAACTTTTATTACCGTCTTTCATTGTTGCACAAAAGGGACATTACATTGAAGGCGAAGTATGATAGACCTTGTGATTGAGCTTTGGGGCAACTCTAAACTATTGAACTTAAGTCTACTCAATACAGCTATTTGTCTCAACCTCAAGTCAAATTCATTCAGTTTATTGAACAAAAATAAGAGGGAAATCGAACGCCATGAAATTGCTAAAGCTAGGAATAACAGGACTAATAGCAGTGGTAACAGTGTTAGGAATAGGTGATTTTCAATATAGCCCAAATACTAAATATCTAATTACCAATTATGCCGCCTTAGCTCAAATTCCTACGGAACGAAAAGCAGAAGCAGATAGATTGTTCCAGCAAGGTATGCAGCAGTCACTTAGCAGTCAATTTCAGGCTGCATTAAAGTCTTGGCAACAGGCCTTAACCATATATCGGGAGATCAAAGACCCCAAAGGTGAAATGGATGCCCTCAGAAATCTAAGCAATACTTACTTTCAGATTGGTAACTACGATCGAGGTTTTGAGTATCAACAACAGTCTTTGGCAATTGAAAGAGAGATGAAAAGGCAACAAGAGGAAGGTAACGATGGGACTGCAATCCCTAATTAACAATAGGGTGGCATAACTCATAAGTAGAAGGAAGAAGGAAGAGGGAAGAAGGAAGAAGGAAGAACGCTTATACAGCCAACTTTTTTGGCAACTTCAGCCGATGGTATTAAGCTTGCTCTAGCGGTGCCATCGTCAACCCAGCGCGACTGAGTTGCATATGATATAGTTCTGCCTGCTCTTGAGGGCCAACCCAAACAGTAGCTTGACCTTCATAGTGGACTTGATTAGTCAGTTTCCAGGCGCGATCGCTCGTCATCCCTGGAATATACTTAACTAGACATTCAGAAACGTGCTGAAACGTATTAAAATCGTCATTGAGTACGATCACCTTATAATTCGGATAAGGCTTGCGGGTAACTTGACTAGACCGGTCGGGAGCTATAGTAGGTGAAGAGGTCATCGCAGGAACGGTCGCTGAAACTACAGAAGTGATAACAGAGTTACCCGTGAGATTATAACACGATTACAACACAAGTATTTAATTATTTCTAAGCCTCATCATTAGTATTTGTATGGAGTAAGCTTTTTCCTCTAGAGCTTTGTAGTTTAAATTGGCAATTCCCCCAAGGGCAAGGCTGTTTCCTTCTCAATTTTTTTGTAGAATGAAACAGCCCTGCATTAATGGTGTTCAGGGGGATTTTTCTACCTGTAATCCTGTCGCTGAACATCTCGCAAACGAGCTTCTGGACGCTTGAATCGATCCATTTGAGCCTCAAAGAAACGGCGATTAGCCATTAAATTTGCCGGATTTGGATCGTCCAAAGGATATGAAGTAACCGTCCGCAAAGCTTGAATTACAGCCGAAGTCACATTGTACATCGAGCGCTGGAAAGTAATTCCCAATTGAATTAACATATCATCCTCACCCCGGCAATGTTGACGATAGTAATCCACCAAATAAGGCGGTAGAAAATGCAGCATATCCTGCATTAACAATGTCGGTGGAATCCCCGCAGTACCCACCGGAAAAACATCAGCATAAAGAATTCCATAATGGAAATCTTTCTGCTCATCAGGAACCTGTTTTGCCTGAGCATTATAAGATTTTGTACCCCGGAAAGGTGATGTGCGATAAAAAACCGCTTCCACATAAGGAAGTGCAGCTTCATGCAGCCAGGTAAAACCCTTTGATTTCGGAATAATTTCGTAGCATTCCCCGCGAATATAAACATGATGGTAAATGGGACGGCTAGCTACCGCAAAAATCCCATTTACTAGAAAATTCATCGCATCTGGAACACCTTTAAAACCTCCTTCATCATAGATGTCAGACATCTCAAAGAAAACGGGAGCCATCACTTCCCAAAACAAGCCTAAATTCGAGAAGTAAGACATTTGACGGCACTGTTCCAAAAACATATCTGGGAACAGTTTATAGAGCACCATCATCGGCGGATTGTATTTGAAATAAGCCCGAATTGCTTTATCAGCATTTGCCTTGTATTCTTCACTTTCCAGGTAATCGTTAAATCCTCCACCCATGCCTTGATGCCAAAGCATCGAGCGCATACATTCTTCCGCAAACTCCATGTTAATGCGATCGTGCCACAAATGGTGTAATAACTTTGGCATTTTGAAGGTTGCACCCTTCTCCATAAATGCCAAAAGTTCTGGATGTGCTGTAGCGGAGCCGCGCCAAACCCGCAACTCTGCATCATCACCAGCATAGTGATTGTGCAAATCTAAATACTCCTGCGGTATCAAGTATTTAAAGAAAGGAAAGGGGTCTAAAAATACACGCTCAGCGATGTAAAGTAAATCCCGCCAGTAGAAATCCATCGGCACAGCATAAGCTTTGTAAATGCCGATAATTTGCATCAGATTTTCAGGAGTATCTGGCAGCATTGACCCGCCCGCTTCTAATCTGTGAATGACTTCGGCAAATTCATGGTTAGAAGGAGGCAATTTTGTTGTAAGTTTAACAGAAGTTTCTACCATTTTGGGTTCCTTTAAATGTGAAGTTGACAATTACTCATGATTAATCTATATAGCTATTGGCTTCTAGATTAATTTTCAGGATTTGGTTGAGGAGAAATCAACTCGCGCCGTAACCGCAAGGCGTGAAAAATACTCAAGACATCGTGTTTCCACTCAGGTAACAGTAGCGTCATAGCAATTTCTTCTACTGTATGAATGAGAGCAGAAATAATCGTTAACCACAGGGGAATTCCTGCATAGTCAAAGCCAAATATCGCTATAGTAGCAACGAAAAGAGTTATTCCCCAAATCTTCGCTGAGTAGGTATGATAGCTGGCGGGTTTGCCATATTTCAGCAAGTTAACTGCCCACCATAATAACTGTGTAAAAACCACCGCTAGTAGCGGCCACTGAAACGCAATTAGTATTTGTCTATGAGTCAACCAAGCACTAGCGAATACACAGAGATAAAAGCAGACATCTGCCCAGCTATCGGCTTGACGCAATTGGGCATCGCTAGCACCAATTCGTCGCGCAATAACGCCATCAAAAATGTCAGAAAGAAATCCTGCCACATACCCAATGATGAACCAAATACTTGTTTTGCCGTCAATAGCATCCCAGAGTAAAAATGGGGCGATTGCAGCACGAAAGATAACTAAGGCAAGGGGAATATATTTGAGCATCATTGGTTTGTGGTTCAGGGTCGATCATTGATTTTTATATTGCATAGCTACTTGCGGATTGTTAGTAGCTGGAAGCGTAGCAACTATCGCATTTGTAGTTGCTTCAGTCCAGCGAACTAACCAACTTGGTTGCACTCCCAAAACAAAAATTGTGACGGCTAAAACCAAGGCTGGTAGGGTTTCAGCAAACTTGACTTTGGGATAGTAAGCCAATTTATTATCGAGCTTGCCGAAACAAGTCCTGTTCAGCAGAATTAGGAAATAAACTGCTGTTAACCCAGAGGCAAATATGCAAAGGAGAGTTGGTATGGGAAAGACAGAAAAACAACCTTGAAATACCAGGAATTCGGCAATAAAACCAACTAAACCAGGAATTCCAGCGCTTGCCATTCCGCCTAAAACTAGCAGGGAACTAATTAACGGTAAACCTCGAACTGGGTTCATCAAACCGTTGAGAATATCCAAATCGCGAGTCCCGACTTTAGTTTCAATTGCCCCTACTAAATAAAATAGTAAAGCCAAAATTAAACCGTGACTAACCATTTGAGCAACAGCGCCAACCATCGCCAAAGGTGTACCAGCAGCAGCAGCAACTAAAATGTAACCCATGTGACCGATGGAACTGTAAGCAACCATGCGCTTAATGTCTTTTTGCGCGATCGCACTCAACGCCCCATAAAGTACGCTGAAAGTGCCAATAATTGCTAAGCTAGGGGCAAGAATTGCCCAAGCTTCAGGTAACATTTGTAAGCCGAAACGGACTAAACCGTAAGCTCCTAACTTGGCAAGAATACCCCCCAGCATAATTACAACTGGTGTGGAAGATTCTACATAAGCATCAGGTAGCCAAGTGTGCAAAGGAACTAAGGGAATTTTGATCGCGAATCCTACTAACAGCACTATTAGTAGTATCAGTTGCGTACTCAAAGATAATGTTTGAGTGTGGATATCGCTGTAGTCAAAACTAGAAGAATGACTCAACCAAGCTGTACCTAAGAAAGCGGCCAGGACTAAGATTCCAGAAACAGCGGTATAAAGCAAAAACTTAATCGCTGCATATTCCCGTTTCTGACTACCCCAGATGGCAATTAAGAGGTAAAAAGGAATGAGTTCTAGCTCATAAAACAGGATGAACAGTAGTAAATTCTGAGCGACAAAAGCTCCCGCAATTCCGGCATTCACTAGCAACATTAAAGGGTAGTAAAGCCGGGGTCTTTCTACTGCGTCGCCGCTACCGTAAATCACAATTGCTGTGAGAAAACTGCTTAAAACTACCAGCGGCATTGATAAGCCGTCAACTCCCAAATTATAGTTTAAACCTAATTGGGGAATCCAAGGTAAATATTCCTGAAGCTGCAATCCTGAAGCTGTTAAGTCAAATTGAGTTAACAGCCATGCCGTCCACATAAAGATAGCAAAGGCGAAAGCTAATGCTATATAACGGAGACGATTAGCTGTTTGGTTTCCGGGCAAAAATCCGACGACAATAGCACCCAAAACGGGCAACCAGAGCAAGGTACTCAGCATAGTTTTACCGTGAAGTCTAAAATTGCAAGTTGGCAGATTATAACTTTGTAACGCCAGCCTCTGGGCGGTCAAGTTACCGCTCAGAGGGCGGCGTTACAGTTATAGATGGTATTGAAATTACGCCCAGAGGAAAGTGTGAAAGTGAGATTTATTAGCCGCCAACTATCAGGGGAAGGCGAGATAGTAATGGCCAAGTTAATAACACCATCAAGCCAGCAACTCCGACTATAATTGTCAGAGCATAAAACTGAGTTTGACCGGAAACGTTGTACTTTAAACTTTGTCCGCTGAAAACAGTCGCCAGACCGACAAAATTTACCAATCCATCAACGAGGAAGCGGTCAATCCAGAAGATTGCTTTTGATACGATATCTACTACAAAAACGATGCTCACGCGGTAAAGTTGAGCGGTGTAAAGGTCGTAGGCAAAAAAGTCTTGTAATTGTTGGGAACCCAAACGCACTGGTTTAGCAAAGTTGTCATTTAGATAAACGAATGCTCCGCTACCGATACCGATCGCAGTTGAGGCTATCAATAAGCCAGCAACGACGAGATTAATGTTCGCTGCAATTGGTAATAGTTGCCACTGAATTAACATCAGCGGGACGTGAAGGGTGAAACCCATCAAAATCACCATTGGCAAAATAAACGGCCAGTGCAATTCAGGCGATCGCGCTGTCATTGCTGTCTTTGGTTTGCCACCAAAAATCAGGCTGAACTCCCGCGTTAAACTAAAAGCTGTTAAGGCATTGACGGCTAAAACAACTAAAAACAGCCAATTTCCGTCATTCCACAGGCGATCGCACATTTTCAGCATTGACCAAAAGCAGCCAAACGGAGGTACTGCTACCAATGCCGCAGCACCCACCACAAAGGCTATTCCCGATATCGGCCGCCGCGACCACAGACCGCCCATTTGGGTAAGATCCTGAGTGATGTTATTCCAAATAATGTTGCCAGTGCTCATCACCAACAGACTCATCGCGAAAGCGTAGGTAAATAGCAGTGTTAGCGCTGTCTCGCTTTGCTGCGTCCCTACTGCGATAAACACCAAACCCATGTAAGCGCTGACGGAGTAAGATAGAGCGCGTTTGCTGTCAATTTGGGCGATCGCAATTAAGGAAGCGCCCACAGCAGTCACTCCCCCCACAAAAATCATCGCTGCCACACCCACAGGGGACAATGCAATTACTGGTTGTAACTTAATCAACACCCAAGCCCCCGTTGATACCACGACAGTGTTACGCAAAATCGTCGCAGGCATGGGGCCTTCCATCGCCTCGTCTAACCACAAGTGCAAGGGAAACTGAGCGCATTTGCCCATCGGCCCAGCGATTAAAGCTAAGCTCAACAGCGTGGCAACTGTGGGATCTATAGTTGCAGTTTGCGCCCATGTCGCCAATTCAGTGAAATTCCAAGTACCTGCCAAAGGTAAAAGGGCGACTACTCCCATCAGCAGAATTAAATCTCCCACCCGCTTTGTTAAGAAAGCATCGCGGGCACCGGTAACTACTAAAGACTGGTTGAACCACAAACCAATCAATAGATAGGTTCCCAAGGTGAGAATTTCCAGAATGATGTAGCTGAAAAATAGCGAGTTGCACAACGTCAGGCTGCACATCCCCGCTTCAAACAGTCCCAGCATGGAATAAAACCGCGCCCAACCCCAGTCCATCTCCATGTACCCGAAAGCGAAAATCTGGGCAATCAGGTTTAAACCTGTCACCAAAACTGTCGCGCCGACGGTGACTGAAGAGATTTCTAGGGGGATAGTAAGGTCTAGACCGGCTACGTTGAGCCAAGGTATGAAGATTTCCTGCGACGGCTGATTCCAAGTCGCAGACAAAGCTAGCACTCCGTGGGCAAAAGCGATGAAGGTCAGGAGTGCATTTAGGTAGCCAGCAGGTCGAGGCCCTGTCAGGCGAGTAATACCGGGAAACCACAGGGCAGATAAGACAGCACCTATGAGGGGATAGCAGGGTATCAACCAAACGGTCTGGAGAAAGACTTGGGCCATTGGGATTACCTGTCAAGGGTTACAAAAAGTTAAAAATCTGAGAATGAGCCTGAGTTGCGATCGCCAAAGCAGGCACATCAAAATATTGTTATTAATTTTATATTAAGTTTTGCCTTGCTTTTTCATTTTTGATTAGACAACTTTGTAATGATCCCCCTAAATTTTGCTTATATAAATTTTTCTTATCTAGCATAGAATTAGCATTAATTTTGCTGGTTAAATACAGGTCTGGCTCTTTTTCGGAAATCACTAATCGCAATTTCTGGTCTGTTTACTAATAGCTCAGTGCGCTTTTATGTGGAAACTTTAAGTATAGAAATAACGTCTCCTTGTGAGTAAGATGGTAACTTTATATATTTGTTATGAACGAGCAATCTTTTTTACAAGCAACTCACAAACTCAACAATGAAGATTTTGTAGAAAAAGTTTACTGTACTTATTTAAAACGAGATTCTGATATTCAAGGAAAAAATTTCTTTCTTTCTTTCTAAATTAGAGGTGGTAAAATTACATTCGCACAGCGAACAATAACATACTTACGTTTATTTATATCTGACTATTTAAGTAGTCGGGCATAATTATTAGTGTTAGAGTTAGAATTGTAGACTCTATTCAAAAAACTTTGAGGTTTTCCCATGCTGACGCTTTATCACCAGCCGATTTCTTTCAATTCGCGCCGCGTTTGGATTACACTGCTGGAAAAAGGACTTGAGTTTGAACTGATAGAGATGAATTTAGATGGGGATCAGTTCAAGCCAGAGTTTTTGGCAATTAACCCTTTCCACCATATTCCAGTTTTGGTAGATGACGGCTTTAATGTAGTTGAATCTTTGGCAATTCTGGATTATTTAGAGGCAAAGTACCCTACACCGACAATGTTGCCAAAAGATGCAAAGGAAATCGCGATCGCGCGGATGGTGCAAATGGTGACAGTAAATGAGTTGTCGCCTGCTGTGATGGTACTATCTCCACAGATGTTAGGTTTGCCTGGAGGTGACGCGGAAAAAATCGAGATCGCTTTGCAGAAAATTGCGACAGTGCTAAAGTTTTTTGAGAATTTATTAGGCGATCGCCCTTTTTTTGGTAGCGAAAATTTAACTCTCGCTGAGGTGGTTGCGGGTACTGTTATACCTTGGCTACCGAGAGGTGGTGTTTCTTTGAGTGACTATCCGAAATTGAATGCTTGGTGCGATCGCTTGATAGCGCGTCCCGCCTGGAAAGCGACTCAGCCGACACCAGCATCAATAGAATGGATAAAATCTCGCATAGCAGCTCGAATGGGGCTGTAGAATAAGTCTCATGGAAAGAAACCGGGTTTCTTCATAGAATCTCCGCAGAGAATCGGAGATTTTTCTAAGAAACCCGGTTTCTAATCTCCTCCTGCTAAAATCGCTCAATTTCCCAGGCTTTTTCTGGGAGTTTTGCTTGTTGTTGTCCGCGCGATCGCGCCCAAACGTTGCACAAGCCAATGGGAGTATGGAATAATTCTGCTAGATTGGCTTTGCCAGCGATCGCTTTGGAGGATGCGATCGGCAATTCTTTCAACAACCATCGCGATAACCGATAAAAATATTCCCCTGCTGTTAATTCTCGCATCAAATCGACCCCGTGCAGTTCGTGCAAATACCTATTTGACTCCCCATAACGCCGCCACTGACTTTGCAATTGCTGGAAGCTAGATCGATGTCGATGACGGACGATCGCATCTTCAGCAAACTCTAATCTATAGGAAGTCTCGCGCAGAATTCGCCAACAGAAATCAGCATCGCCACCAGTGGTAAGATAAGGACGAAATAAACCCACTTTTTCCAAAACTTGCCTACGAACAGCTAAATTCGCAGTTTGACCGTAAGCACAAAAAGGATGAGCTAAAGTATGTTTCTGGGAAAGAGTATCCTCAATCGCGGCGTGTTGTTCCCAAATAGTTTTACCGGGAAGGGGGCTCACTTCACCAGCAACAATTCCCACATCGCGATCGGCAAATGGCCTAATTAAAGTTTCTAACCATTCTGGTTGAGGCCGACAGTCGGCATCGGTAAAAGCAATTATATCACCCTGGGAGGCGCGAATGCCTGTATTGCGGGCAGCATAGGAACTTTGAATTTTATTTTCGGTGAGGGAGTGAATAATAATTGTAGCTGTGGCGGCGGCTGTGAGAATGGCAGGAGTGCGATCGCTACTTTTATTATCTACCAGTAAATACTCTACTTGCTGGGCTGGATAAGTTTGAGCTTTCAGGCAATTAATTAAATCTGGCAAATCTTTCTCGCCATTATAAATAGGAATCACCACAGAAATCATTCAACAAACCTCCATATTAGTCCGCGTAGGCGGACTTTATTTGTGTAGGCGCGATTTCAATCGCCACGATATTTTTTCAAAAGGTCTATTCCTTAACAAATAGGAATAGCAATTATAAACTCCGTCCCTTGCCCAACTTCTGATTTACAAGTCAAAGTTCCCCGATGTTTTTCCACCACAATTTGATAGCTAATAGACAAACCTAAACCCGTCCCTTTACCAACAGCTTTTGTTGTAAACAAATAGTCAAAAACTTTCTCCCGAACCTTGGGCGACATTCCCACTCCATTATCTCCGATCCGAATCTCGACGCGAGCGCCTTCATTGATAATGGCTGTATGAATTGTAATTAAATTAGGATTGACTTTAATATCGGACAGAGTACGACCTAAATTCTGTTCTTCCAGGGCATCAATTGCATTAGTAAAAATATTCATAAATACCTGATTTAATTGTCCGGCATAGCACTTGACTAATGGTAAATTTCCATACTCCTTAATTATTTTAATCTCTGGACGATCTGGATTGGCTTTGAGGCGATGTCCTAACAACATCAACGTACTGTCTAATCCCTCATGAATATCCACACTTTTAAGATCGGACTCATCTAATCTCGAAAAAACCCGCAAAGACATTACAATTCCTCGGATGCGTTCCGATCCTACCTTCATAGATAATAATATTTTCAGTAAATCTCCCTGAAGAAATTCCAGTTCCATTTCTTCAATTTTCTCCTGAATTTGAGGAGTTGCTTGCGGAAACTCAGCTTGATAAATTGCAATCAAATCTAGTAAATCTTGAACATATATCCTAATATATTCTAAATTTCCATAAATAAAGTTAACAGGATTATTGATTTCGTGTGCAATTCCTGCTACAAGTTGTCCTAAGCTAGACATCTTTTCAGTCTGAACTAACTGCGCTTGAGCGTATTTTAAATTGCTCAGAGCTTCTGACAATTCAGCAGTGCGTTCCTCGACACGGCTTTCTAGATCGCGAGTGAGCTGTTGCAAAGCTGTTTCTGCTCGTTGTCGCTCTCTAATTTCCTGTTGAAGTTGCAGATTTTGCTTATCCAATCCTGCTTCTGCTAACTCCCTACTCTCTTCGCTTAACACTAACCACCAAGTAGCAATACCAGTTAACACTAACAACAAGGCATACTGTAACAGAAAAACTCCGATTAATGCCTCAGCAGTCGTTTCTGGAATTTCAGGAGATCGGACAACTCCTAAATAGTAAACTAAACCAAAGATTGCTCCTGTTAAAGAAGAGATTAACACAAAAATCTCTAGAAATGTTGCCAGCCTAAGACCTAAACGCGGAGAAAATTTTTCTTTAAAAATAGATTGCCCAATGGCCAGAGTCATAGTTTCTATCGTCGCACTTGCAGTCTTACATTTATCTCCGCACCGAGCATCTAAGCTACAACAAAGCGAACAAATTGCTCCGTCATAAACCGGGCAAAATGCCATATCTGCTGGCTCATATTTCTGTTCGCAAATACAGCAAGGTATCAAAGATTCTTGACTGATGCTGAGTTCTCCCCAATCTCTCTTAAAAACCGGGGTTAAGATTCCCTCCTTAAGAAGGGAAGCTAGAGCCGAGCGAGATTTAAGACTATTAGTTAGTAAATCCGGGGAATCAAAAACAGAGTCAAATTTAGCTGTTTGCCGATAAACATTTTCGCGGGCAATGTAATACTTACCTTGAGTAATTACAGCTATAATTGGAGATAGAATAAAGGCTAACACTAGGGCAATAAAAGGTGCATAAGCCTGAGCATAAATGCCAAAAATTCCCACAAAAGCGATGATTGAGATCGTGGAGGCGATCGCCATTGAGCCAAATCCTACGGGATTGAAATTGTAGAGATAAGCCCGTTTAAATTCAATGTACGATGGGCTTAAGCCTAGTGGTTTATTAATTACTAAATCCGCTACTAAAGCTCCAATCCAAGCAATCGCCACATTCGAGTATAGTCCCAAAACGGCTTCTAGGGTTTCAAAGACTCCCATCTCCATCAACAATAACGCGATCGCAACATTGAAAACCAGCCAAACCACTCTCCCCGGATGGCTGTGAGTGAGTCGAGAAAAAAAGTTTGACCAAGCTAACGAGCCTGCATAGGCATTGGTAACATTGATTTTGATTTGGGAAATAATCACAAATAGTGTAGCAATAGATAAAACCACGCTGGGATTAGAAAATATATAGGCAAATCCTGCTGAATACATTTGAATTGGCTGTTTAGCACTAGCAATCGCCACGCCGTGACTAATCGCCAAAGATGCTAAAAATGCTCCTCCTAACTGTTTTGCTACTCCCAAAACTATCCAGCCGGGCCCAGCTACTATTACTGCGATCCACCACCGAAAACGATTATCTTTTTCCTGATTTGGGAGAAAACGTAGATAGTCAACTTGTTCGCCTAATTGAGCAATTAAAGAAAAAGATACCGTTGCTGCTGAACCAAATAATAACGGATCAAATGCCGCTCCGCTCGGTGATTCTCCGGCAAATTTAAACCAATTGGCAAGAGCATTAGGCTCTTTGTAAAGCACAAAAATATAGGGAGCAATCATTAATATTAGCCAGATGGGTTGAGTCCACAACTGCAACTGGTTAATTAATGTCACTCCGTAAAAAACTAAGGGAATAATAATTAGGGAACAAAGTACATAGCCGATGGGTAAAGATAGGTGAAAATATAGTTCCAATGCCTGAGCCATAATCGCTGCTTCTAAGGCAAAGAAAATAAATGTAAAGGAAGCATAAATCAGCGAGGTGATTGTAGAGCCAATGTAACCAAATCCTGCTCCTCTCGTTAATAAATCTATATCAATATTATATTTTGAAGCATAGTAGGCAATTGGCAAACCTGCAAGAAAAATAATTGTGCCGACAGTAATAATTGCCCAAAAAGAGTTAGCAAAACCATAACTAATTAGCAGGGAACCACCGATGGCCTCTAGAGCTAGAAAAGAAATACCTCCTATAGCAGTGTTGGCAACTAGAAACTCTGACCATTTCCTGAAGGATTTGGGAGCGTAGCGGAGCGAATAATCTTCTAGGGTTTCATTAGCTACCCAAGTATTGTAGTCTCGCCGCTCTTTAACAATCTTGCGGTTTGGTGCAGCCATAATCAATGATAAGTTTACTCAACAAAAAAACATGAACGCTGTTGTGAATAGTTCCAAGTTTATACGGTAAATACAAAATTTTTATTGTTAATTAGCACCCTAGATTTAATGATATATGAATTAGCTGATAAGCACAGTATCATGTAATACATATTAGCTCGGATCTCGAAGTATTTACCCTTTCTTTTTCTCTCTATATAGACTTTGGCTATCTAGCAAAAACAAAGGTATTAGCATATTATTAATTACTTATATAATTAAGTTTATTAGCTTCTACATTCTGCGAAATTATGCGAATAGAGATAATGCAATGTAAATTGAATGCAAATTTTCAGCCTAGCTAGTTTCTAGCATTGTAGATAAGTAGTCGGACATAATTAAACTCCGGGTGGGCGCTCGCCGCGCATTGCCTGTAACTCATAGAAGAAGATGGTTGCGGCGAGCGCCCACCTGTGCATTTTATAGCGTTTATTTATGTCCACCTACTTAATTAAATATTTCATTTTTTTATTTTCAGCCATTTTAGATAATTATAGCAACTGCCAAAACTTTGAGGAAAGATGTTTCGTAAGGCCGCCCTCGCTCGGTAATTTACCGCAAGCGACGGCGGCGTTACGTAAGTTATCAAAGAAAACAGTCGGTTTTTGTAACTTACTCTACTGCCAAAGGTTTAATGACTGATGACTAAGCTGATGATAACTAGAATCAGATTAATTGCGTAAAAGCTACCAACAACTTGAGTTTCTGACCATCCAGACAGTTCTAAATGATGATGTAATGGAGCCATTTTTAACAAGCGTTTACCCACACCGTCGGGTCCTTTCGTAGCTTTGTAATAGCCAACTTGGGCGATTACTGACATCGTTTCTACAAATAGAATCCCGCTGATAATTAATAGTAACCACAGAGTATTAGTAAGAAGTGCAATAGCTGCTAAAGCACCTCCTAAAGCTAAGGCTCCTGTATCGCCCATGAACACGCGGGCAGGGTTGCGATTCTGAGTAACAAAGCCTAAGCAACTGCCGCTAATACAGGCGCAAAAAATCATTAATTCTGGGGAAATCTCTGCAACAGATGCACCTAAACCCAGGAAAGCGATCGCACCTAAACCGCCCATTAATCCATCAATACCGTCGGTAATATTTGTAGCATTGCTTTCGGCTACTAATACAAATGTAGCTAAGGGCCAGAATAACAAACCCAAGGGTAATGCTACACCAAAAGGCAAAGCAACAGTTGTGAGAATTGTCGGTTGGCGAAATGCTAGCCAGAGACAAAATAGGACAGAAAAACTAATTTGCAATGCCAATTTCATCTGCGGTGAAATGCCTTTGTTAGACTTGCGGCGGAGGATTTGCCAGTCATCTAGCCAGCCGATGAAAGCATAAGCTAAGGTTACAACTGATACAGCAATAACATCGGAGTTAAACTTAGACCATAAAAGCGCGATCGCCACCCCCGTAGGCACAAAAAATATGCCGCCCATTGTTGGCGTTCCCGCCTTCTGCAAGTGAGCTTGCGGGCCGTCTTCGCGAATTATTTGCCCTGCTTTGAGCTGCTGGAGTAAAGGCACAATCCAGTAGCCTAAAATAGTTACAGCTACAGCAGAAATAGCTAGGGGTAGAAATAGAGATTGCTCTATATTTAAAAATCTCCCAGCAGTCCAATCTAAACCAATGGCGGAAACGCTTAAGCACAGCCCCAGCAACAATAATAGGGTTGTTCCTGAAAGGTTAAAAGGCTTGCTAAAAGATAGTTTTTCGTCCACAAAATCTTCCTCACCACTCCCTAAAATATATCCATTGAAAAATCACAAAATCAGGAATCATGAATTGGGAAGTAGGGAGAAAGAGAAAATTTAATTAGGAATTATGAACTGAGGATCAAACAATTAAGAGGAAAGATTGATTCACAAAGTCAAGCGCTACGCGCAGGCTACGCCAACGCAATGACATCAGCATTCCTATTCAATTTAATTTTCCTTCTTCCTTCTTCCTTCTTCCTTCTTCCTTCGTTCTTACATATCGTCATCTACTTCGATCGCGTCCTCAACATCATCATCAAGGTCATCATAAGGACTATCATCACCGCCCATCAAATCTGTGATTTCTGGTTCTGCATCTAAGACATAATCGGGTTCTTGGTTATCCCGCGCCAACAGGCGACCTGTTGCTTCCAACCACTCTAGAAGCGAAGATTCTTGCTTTAGAGGAATGACCTCAGCAGGCTCATGGCGAGGTATTTGACGCAGAGAAGGGTTATACATTGATTATTTATCCAAAAAACGCGATAGGGTAGAAGGCATTTGGCTTATGGTGTGGGTCTTAGGAATTGGGATTGTTGAATATCCGCCCATCTGCGATCGCGCATCCGCTTCGTGCGGCTAGTCCCCAGTCTCCCTCAGCCGATTTGCCCCTAGATATTTTAATCTAACACTATCCTATCGGACAATAAATCAGAAAATGACTATTAGTGCAGCTATTTGGTACACAAAGGACGGTTACGACACCAGCGGAACCAGACTTCTCGGCCGCCATTCGGCAGGAGAAGGGTTTCTCAAAAGCTTAGTGCAACACGGAACTGGTGAATATCTCTACTGTTACACAGAAAGCCAAGAGACCTTTAGCGAGTTTTGCGATCGCATCCGTCCTTGGTTAGAACAACCTCGAAAAGTCCGGTGGATTCCCACCGCCGAACCTCACTTGCTAGCTCAACCTGGCCTACTTTATCGACCCGATCCTAATCTCTCCGAGATGGCATGGGTGCGTCGATTTGCCAACCAGCGAGCTTATAGTATTTGCGGCGTTACTCACACGATCGCGACTAAGTACGTGATGGAAAGAATCGGCGAATTACTAATAGCACCAGTTCAACCTTGGGATGCTTTAATCTGCACTTCTCTAGCTGTTAAAGTAGCAGTAGAGGCAGTATTAGAAAATTGGGCAGAATATTTAGCAAATCGCACTGGTGGCCAACCTCAAACTTCCATCAAATTGCCCATTATTCCCCTGGGAGTTGATTGTAGTATTTTTCCCCAAGGTCTTGAAGCAATTAATGCTCGCAACCAGCAACGACAAGCACTTGGAATTCCTGCCAAGGATATTGTAGTCTTGTTTGTTGGGCGATTAACTTTCTCTGCAAAAGCTCATCCAGTACCAATGTATATGGCTCTAGAAAGGGCAGCACAAAAGGCAAATGCTAAACTTCATTTAATCCAGGCTGGTTGGATTGAAGATCCGCGAGAAGAACCAGAATTTAAAAGTAGCGCTCAGGCTTTTTGTCCCTCAGTAAATCATGTTTTTGTGGATGGGCGCAAACCGGAAATCAGATCAAATATTTGGTCGGCTGCTGATATTTTTATTTCCTTATCAGACAACATTCAAGAAAGTTTTGGGCTGACACCAATTGAAGCAATGGCTAATGGTTTGCCAGCAGTTGTTTCAGATTGGAACGGCTACAAAGAATCTGTCCGGCATGAAATAGATGGTTTCCGAATTCCCACCGTGAGCCCCGCAGCAGGTTCTTGCTTAGATTTGACAATCAACTATGCTGATAACAGCTTAAATTGGCCAACTTATATGGGTCATACTTCAATGGTGACAGCAGTTAATATTGATGCCTGTACAGAGGTATTGAACAAATTAATTGCTAGTAGTGAATTAAGGCGCAAAATGGGAGAAAATGGGCGGCAGCGCGTCAAGGAAATTTATGATTGGAAAGTGGTAATTGCTGCTTATGAGCAGTTGTGGAAGGAATTAGCAGAAATACGGGCTACCATGCCGGAATCTATGCCTTTAAAATCAGATAGACCACCTTATCCACTTTGCGACGATCCATTTAGGCCATTTAGCCACTATCCCAGTAAAAACCTCAGCAATGAAATGGTAATTAGTTTAGGTAAGATGGCGACACCGGAACGGTTGAAGGAAATCCAGAATATGTGGATAACTAGCTTTGGTTCAGAAAGGAGAATACCTGTTACTATTCAGATAGATATTGTGGATGCGATTAAACAAGAGGGCGCTATGAGTGTCGGGGAAATTCTCAGACGCTATGCTACAAATGACAAAGAATTAGCATATCTTCGTCGGACTCTGCTCTATCTGATGAAATTTGATATCTTAGTTAACTGTTAACTGTTAACTGTCAACTGTCATTGCGAACTCTGCGAAGCAATCGCAATAGCTTAAGTAGGACTCCCACAAACCCCGTAACGCCGCCTTCTAGGCGGTAAATTTAACCGCCTGGAAGGCGGCGTTACAGATAATTTTGGGTAAGTCCTGTTAAGATTACTTCAGGGTTTCCCAAGCTTAACTTTGTGAAAAAATTGTGGTTAGATTGGCTGACAATAGTATAGAATATATATTATTGAATCGGATACCTTGTGAGTGCTTCAATTGGCAAGCGCTACATACAGCCTTCGCCAACGTAATGATCGAAACTAACAACTAACAATTAACAACTAACAATTAACACTTAACAACTAACAAAAAGTTATGATTGGAAAATCTACACTATTAGAGGCGATCGCAGGTAAGAATCGGGGTTTGCTAGCTACAGAGACTGATAAGCAAGCAATTTTAGCTGCGATCGCGCAACTCGAAGACTACAACCCCACTCCGCGTCCTGTCGAGGCTACTGAACTCTTAAATGGCGATTGGCGCTTACTATACACTACCAGTAACGGATTGTTGGGATTTGATAAATTGCCCTTGATTAAATTGGGTCAAATTTATCAATCTATCCGCGCTAATGAAGCAAAAGTTTACAACATTGCCGAACTTTACGGCTTGCCTTTTGTTGAAGGAATAGTCAGCGTAGCTGCTAGATTTGAGGTGGTTTCAGAAAAGCGAGTTCAGGTCAAGTTTGAACGCTCAATTGTCGGTTTACAGCGGCTAATTAACTATGAATCGCCGGCAGATTTCATCGCTCAAATTGAGGCAGGTAAAAAGTTTGCTGCTGCCGATTTTAAGTTAGATAGTCGAGAACAGCAGGGATGGTTAGATATTACTTATTTAGATAGCGATTTACGGATTGGGCGCGGGAATGAGGGGAGTGTATTTGTTTTGACTAAAGGCTAAAATTCTGGGAAAAATGACAGAAAAATTATTACGTTTTAATGATACATTAAAACAAAAAAAGCATCTTTCTTATAAAAGAAAGACGCTGTTTAAAATTTACAACCTTGTTAGGCAATTACCCTACAAAAAAGTCAAACCGACAAATTACTTATCGGCAAACAGCACGATTATTAGCATTTCTCACAATCGTACCCACAGCACCATTAATCTGCACAGGATTACCCGTACTAACTCGGATCAAGCGAGGTTGTTTCTTCAAGCAAGCTCTAACAGATTCACCCCAAGCAGAAAGTGCTGCGGTATATTCCGATCTAATCCGGGGGACATCATCCGCAGTCAACCCTTGAGGAATTGCAGCGGGACGGAACTGATCCGTGAGAGGGTGATCTGTAGTTACAGTTGTATCAGTCGCAACATTGGTAATCACCGGAAAATCAAAGGCTTTTGGCAATGTTCTATCAGGTAGTTTACCTGGTAGCGCCTGATACTTCATCGAGCCACCCTTGTAGTCAAAATTTGATTGTGCCAAAGCTGGTAAGGGTATACTGGCTAATAGAACGGTGCAGCAACCCCAAAAGAATTTTGATTTCACAATACTCGTCTCCTCTTTATAGAATTTGCACGTTTGTATCTAGACCCAAAAAAGTCATCTACCTTCCATTGAAGAAGCGCCTGATACTTTTGAGCCTTTGAGGTCGATTCTAACCTACCTAAACTTATATCAGACATCCCCAGAAAATTTAAAACCAACTTCAACCCAAAACTGTAGAATCGCCTCAGTTGATCTTGAGATTCTATCATCCAAAACGATCGCCCCATCAGGTTTTGGGATTGACAAGATTGATTTATTTCCACAAGATGTCCTTGGGAACCTTATCAAATTTTCTCCCAGATATCAAGCTTTGTGTACCCAGAGTTAGCGAAAAATAGCGATCGCAGTTAACTTACCGTTTAAGAGCCTGTGATTCTAGCTTGGCAAACAAGACACAATGCTTGTAAATTACCACTCTTGGCCTTCTCAAGCGACAATAGAGAGAACCGGCTTGGAAATTTGGTGATTGTAGTGGAAGACAGCACAGGCATAGACTTGTTAAGTACAATGATTCCCGCCGCTCCTGCGGGCTACAAATCAGGCTTTGCAGGCATTATCGGACGGCCTAACGTTGGTAAATCGACTTTGATGAATCAACTGGTGGGGCAGAAAATAGCCATTACCTCTCCAGTGGCTCAGACAACTCGCAACCGACTGCGGGGAATTCTGACAACGGAAGAAGCACAGATTATTTTTGTAGATACCCCTGGAATCCACAAGCCACACCACCAACTAGGTAAGGTATTGGTTCACAATGCTCAACTAGCCATTCACTCCGTTGATGTGCTGCTGTTTGTGGTAGATGCTTCTGTACCCGCTGGCGGTGGCGATCGCTATATCGTCGATCTCCTAGTCAATACCCAAACCCCAGTTATTCTCGGCCTGAATAAATCCGACCAACAACCCTCAGAGTCCCAAGCACAGCTTGATAATACCTACACTCAGCTAATTGAAGCCAAACAGTGGCCGATAGTCAAATTTTCTGCCCTCACCGGCGAGGGAGTGGAAGCACTGCAACAAATATTAATCGAACACTTAGAACCGGGCCCCTATTACTATCCCCCCGATTTGGTTACTGACCAACCCGAACGCTTCATCATGGGGGAACTAATCCGAGAGCAAATTTTACTGCTAACCCGTGAAGAAATACCCCACTCAGTAGCGATCGCGATCGACATCGTAGAAGAAGCACCCACCATTACCCGCGTACTCGCCACCATCAACGTCGAACGCGATTCCCAAAAAGGTATTGTTATTGGTAAAGGCGGCAGTATGCTTAAAGAAATTGGCAGTGCAGCACGGCAGCAAATTCAAAAGTTAATTGACGGCAAAGTACATCTAGAACTATTTGTCAAAGTGCAACCCAAATGGCGACAGTCCCGCACCCGATTGGCAGAATTAGGCTATCGGGTAGAAGAATAATATTGGTAATTGGTAATGGCTAATCGCTAATGGCTAATTGCTAATGGCTAATCCCTCCTACTTACCTTCCCTATCTTCCCTATCTTCCCCATCTTCCCCATCTCCCCCATCTCCCCCATCTCCCCTGCTCCCCTGCTCCCCTGCTCCCCATCTCCCCCTCTTCCCCTAGCCCCTAGCCCCTAGCCCCTTCTTTTATAATGGGTAATCTTTCAGAAATTTCTAGTTCGCAGCTAATTGAGGAAGGTATTCCTCAATTACGAGTCAAAAAGGTTAGTGTAAGTACCCCTTTAGCTTCCAAGTATTTATTGGAAGATATTTCATTTAACGTAGCAAGAGGCGATCGCGTCACAATTGTTGGCCCTTCTGGTGCTGGTAAATCTACCCTCTTACGACTACTAAATCGACTGAGTGAACCTGCAACAGGTGCAATTTATCTAGAAAATCGAGAATATAAACAAATTCCGGCGATCGCGTTGCGACAAACTGTCACCCTAGTGCTGCAAGAATCAAAGCTTTTAGGGATGTCAGTACGAGAGGCTTTAGCTTATCCCTTGAAATTGCGGGGACTAGAGGCTTCAGAAATCCTCAAGCGGCAAAACTTAGCGATCGAAATGCTGCACATTCCGCAACAATGGCTAGAGCGGACGGAGTTACAGTTGTCTGCGGGACAGAGGCAATTAGTAGCGATCGCGCGTGCTGTAGCTATCCAACCCCAAATTTTACTCCTAGACGAACCCACAAGCGCCCTAGACGCTGGCAGATCCCACCAAGTTTTACAAGTATTAGCACAGCTAGCGACTAGCGATCGCATGACTATACTGATGGTGAATCACCAACTAGAATTAGCAGAGCAATTTTCTACACGAGTTCTACACTTGCAAAGCGGAAGACTGATTGAAGATGCGATCGCAAGTCAAATAAATTGGGTAAATTTACGGCAAAGTTTAATCGAAGCCGAAATACAAGAATCACAAGAATGGGCTTAGATTGACCCACCGATTGAAATCGCGTCCACATACACAAAACCGCCTAAGCAGGTTAAAAAACTCCACAGTCCGCGCAGGCGGACTTCCTTTGTGTAGCAGCGATTTCAATCGCCCATTAGATTAATAGATTTTAATTACCAATTACCAATTACCCATTACCAATTACCAATTCTCGCAACCATAAATTAAGTTGCAGTTGAAACTCCCGCAGGCCGAGTTTGTTTTGCAGGCATATACAATTCATTCCCATTTAGAATATCCAGATTCAGACGATAGCCAACATTGCGAACAGTTTGCAGCACACTAGGCTGTCGGGGATCGAGCTCAATCTTTTTACGCAGAGACAGCACATGAGTATCAATAGTTCGTGGATTATCAATAGAATCTGGCCAAGCTCTCCGTAACAAATCCGATCGCGACAGCGGTACTCCTCCAGCTTGAGCTAGCACATAGAGCAAGCTAAATTCTTGAGGAGTGAGATCGATATGTTCCCCCTGCAACCGAACCCGGCGCTGTACCAAGTCAATTTTGAGTTCCCCACAATCCAAAGTAGCAGGAGGGATCGTATTGCGGTTGCGCCGCATCAGAGCCTCCACCCTAGCCATAAACTCTTGCATCCCAAAGGGTTTTGTTAAATAATCATCAGCTCCCGATCGCAAACCTTCTACAATATCAGCTTCGGCATTGCGAGCAGAGAGCATCAAAATTAGCGACTGCTGCTGTTGCTGGAGCCATCGGCAAAATTCTAACCCGTCTCCATCGGGCAGTTCTGCGTCAAGAATGACTAGGGAAGGCTGGCGAGTATAAAATATTTCCCTAGCATGATGGATGTCGGCTGATTGGTGTACCCAAAACCCGACCTGCTGTAGGTGCCAGCCTAAGAGCGATCGGAGGTGCGGATTTCCTTCAATAATCGAAATACAAGCAGATCCCACAGAGGCTCGTTTCCCATATCACTAATTGTTACCAGATTATCAGAGCTTTTGTCATGGTTTTGTAACCGTCGCTACGCAAGCGTTAGCTTCATTTAAAGCCCAGAAAAAGCTCTACACCACAATTTTAAAGATTTGGTCAACTTTTAAGTCTCACTTCTCAGAAAGCTTAGAGCCATCTCCGGGTTGTCATAGAATGAAAGTAGTAGTCTCCCCACAGCCCAACCCCCCATGCCAAAACTCTTTATTAAAATTCACAGTCCCACTCATCAGCCTTGTTGTTGGGAGTTGACAAATCACTCAGCTCAAATTAGACTTCCACAAACTCTCAGCTCAATTGCAGGATCTTTTATCCAGTTTGAGCGCAAAATTTACCAAAATCCTGACTTGATGAGGCGCATACGGAACCATCTAGGTGTAAGTGGGGTATTAGGAAGGGACACAAATCGGTAAAGTTCCCCTCCAAGGTAGCTTTTCCCCCAAAGTCGGAATTAACAGGCAAAAATGGCTCCTTTCGAGCCAACTCAGCTAAAAAGAAACCTGTTTGTCAACCCGCCAGTCATGTAGATATAAACCCTAAACGATTTCAACTTCACACCATGCTTCAAGATACTCACACCATCCGCCACTACCAAAAACTCACCGATGCCCTAGTCGAAATGTGGAATAGAGGCTATCGCTTCGATGACTTGCGGCTGTACTTAGACGGTTATTTAGCTGCTTTAAGACATACAAATGCGATCGAACCTTATCTAATCCATAGGTTAGAGGAGGAAGCTACTCGCTATATCTACGACCCCTCGAATTTTGAAATGCCGCTGACGCAACCCGAATCTGGATACTATTAGCTGCTTTGTAGCTTTGTAGTAGGTGAGATAGTCTATTTAATAGATTCAATTTTAACCAAAAATTGCTACTGGCTATGGGTTTTATTCCCTCGCTAGTAGCAATTTAAACGTTAATAAAAAATCGTGACTAAACTCTAGTCAAGCTACTAATGCTTAACAGTGAAAACAATAAAGTTTTCTTCGTTTTCTTCAGGAAGCCAAAGCCACTTCTACCATTTCCTGCAATTCACCCTTCTGATAGAGCTCGATCATAATATCTGAGCCACCAACAAACTCGCCGTTGATATAAACTTGAGGAATCGTCGGCCAGTTAGAATACTCCTTAACTCCCTGACGAATTTCGGGGTCTGCTAAAACATCAACTGTCTCAAAAGGGACTCCCAAGGTATTAAGAATTTGCACCACATTGTTAGAGAAACCACACTGGGGCATTAACTTATTTCCCTTCATAAAAACCAAGACTTTATTTTGCTTTACCAAGCTTTCAATTTTGTCGTGTGCTGCCGTACTCATGGTTGTGCCTCAACTTGTTTTGTTGTGTTATTTTCAGTCTGAAAAAATCTAGATAGTCAGTTAACTGTTAACTGTTAACTGTTAACTGTTAACAACTTAACTTTCCGCTGCCCATTCTGTGGGAGTGTAGGTTTTCAACCCTAGAGCATGAATGGCTTCACTCGCCATTGCTTCTTTGAGGGTACTATAAACCAATTGGTGCTGTTTGACTCGGCTTTTTCCTTCAAACTCTGAAGAAACTACGATCGCCTGATAGTGATCGCCACCGCCCGTCAAATCGTCTATTTGTACTTTAGCGTCAGGCAATCCAGCCTGGATCATCGCCACTACTTGAGATGGGTTAACCATTGTCGATATCTGATAGAGTGCTGCAATTTAGATTTTAATTGAATTATTTGGTTGACGAACTCGGCTGAGCGTCACGGGCGGGCCGGGGATAGGGTACATCCACAAACCCCAGTTCTAATAACTGCTGGTAAGCTTTTTTTCCCAAGTCGCGAGTAGGCTGCTGAGAGCGGATAATCTGAATTAGCAGGGGAACTGCCAGTTCCGGCTTATTTTGGGCCCGGTGTACCAACGCTAGCCTATAGGTGGCTTCGTCCCGCATCTGGGCTGTTTCTAGCGCCTTTGTGCGGTTGGTGTCGGCCAGACGGTTGTCAATCCCGGAAAAAGCTGTTGCCAGTTGTTGGTAAAAATTAGACAACTGATTGAAAACTTGACGGGACTCTTGGAGTTTTTGGGCTGCTAGAACATAATTCTGATCGGAAATGGCAGTGCTGGCCTCAGACATTAAACGCTGTCCTCCTGGTATACTCAGAAGGCTGTCTGGCCCCGCAGGGCGGAGATTGTTCGGATCGGTCGGATCGAGAGGATCGGCCGCGTCTCGGTTCTCTGGCAGAGGAGATTGCTGTGCCTGGACGCGGAGAGGTTGCAGCAAGGTTAAGGCTGCCACTACCGCAAGAGTAATCCGGGCGGTGGAGCGTAGGAGGCAAACAGTTCCAGAGTGTACCATGAAGTAACTTTGCCCGTTGGCGGCAATAAAAAATTTAAGTGTCTGGCGATCTTACCACTATTTGCGATCTAAATCTGGTAGAATTACGCAAAATTTATGTTTTTAATCAGAGTGTACCGAAAAGATAGTCTGAACGTAGGAACTATAAACTAAAGACTTAAAGTAAAGCAAACAGGTTTATTTCCGATGACATCGCCAGTTAACCCGTCCCCCGCAGTTTTACAAGAGTACCAAGGCACTGGAGTCCCAGAAGAAAGTGTGGGATTCATTTTGCAGCGGGGGGGTGAAGAATTAGCCCTCACCAAGGCAAGCGATCGCTTTACGGTGCGTATGTCCCCCCAAGCAACAACTGTTCAAAATTGGGCATCCCAAATCCCAGGAAAGCTGCAAGGAACTGTACCGCAAAGTGACTTAGAAGAATTTACGATCGATCCAGCCGAGCGGGACGCAGCTATGCAGACGGTTCGCTCGTTAGATACAGTAGTTTTTGCTAGCCATGTCTACCACCCCATAGATAATCCGGCTACGTTATTCTACTTGACAGACCAAATCACGGTTCAATTTGCCGAGGGAGTGGAGCTCGCAGCCCGCGAGGCGATCGCATCTTTTGTCGGATTGCAAATAGTCCGCCCCATACCCGGCGTACCCAATGCCTTCGTCTGCCAAGTTACCAAAGAATCTACAGAAAATCCCCTTAAAATCGCTAACCGCCTGACGCGATACCGAGAAGTTTTAGTAGCTGAACCGAATATCGCCGTACAAGCTCAGCAGCACTACATTCCGCGCGACACGCTTTATAGCAAGCAATGGTATCTCAATAATAAAGGTGGCAGTCAACTGGGTACTGGTTCCCACATCTCTGCTGAGCAAGCTTGGGACATAACTCGCGGTACTCGTTCTGTAATTATTGCGATCGCAGACGACTCCGTTGACACCAACCACCCTGACTTTAAAGGTTCAGGCAAAATAGTCGCCCCTTTAGACTTAAAAGATAACGACTTTTCGCCCCTGCCAGTAGCAGAGTCAGACAATCACGGCACATCTTGCGCTGGTGTCGCAGTCGCAGAAGAAAATGGCATCGGTATAGTCGGTGTCGCCCCCGGCTGCGCCCTGATGCCCATCCGCACTACAGGCTACCTAGACGACGATTCCATCGAACAGATATTTAACTGGGCCATTAACAAAGGAGCCTCAGTCATTTCTTGCAGTTGGGGGCCTAGTGCCGTTTACTTCCCCCTATCCCTCCGACAGAGTGCAGCCATTTCCAGAGCCGCTACCCAAGGACGCAATGGCAAAGGCTGCGTAATCGTCTTTGCTGCGGGTAATGCCAACCGTCCTGTCAACGGCACAATTAATGAGGCTGGCTGGCCGAAAAACATACTCAGCGGTCAAACTAAATGGCTGGGAGGCTTCACCGTCCACCCAGATGTAATCACCGTTTCCGCGAGCACTTCCCTGGGTAAAAAAGCCGCTTACAGCAATTGGGGTAGCGGTATCTCTGTCTGCGCTCCCAGCAATAACGCCCCGCCGGGAATTTGGCTACAAGAAACTGGATTTGTGAGTACGCCTCCAGAGGTGACTACCGCACTACCTGGTTTAGGGGTATTCACTGCTGACCGAGTAGGGGGAGTTGGCTACGATCGAGGAGACTATACTGCTTATTTTGGTGGTACTTCTAGTGCTACTCCAGTAGTCGCGGGAGTTGCAGCTTTGGTGCTCTCGGCAAATCCTAACTTGACTGCACAGGAAGTACGGACGATTCTCCAGCAAACGACGGATAAGATTGTGGATACTGACCCTGACCCCCAGTTTGGGACGCGGCTGGGTACTTACAATACTTATGGTCGCTGTGACTGGTTTGGGTACGGCAAGGTGAATGCTTTTAAGGCGGTGCAGGCGGCGGTGAAAATGGGCGGAGGTTCCCCTGTAACAAAATTAGCCGATATTAATGGGCATTGGGCACAGGCTTTTATTCAAGGGCTGATCGATGCCAATATGATTAGTGGGTTTCCTGACGGCACGTTTAAGCCGAATGACCTTTTAACTCGCGCTCAATATGCGGCGTTGTTAGCTAAGGCTTTTGATTTAATTCCGAGAGTAGCTGCTACGAATTTTATCGATGTTTCTGCTACTTTTTGGGCTAGGTCGGCGATTTTAAAGGCAAATCAGGCGGGGTTTTTGGCTGGGTTTCCGGGGTTGAAGTTTCGGCCGGATCAGAATTTAACTCGCGTTGAGGCGATTGTCTCTTTGGTGAATGGTTTACAACTGACTGGTGGTAATCTAAATTCTTTAAATGTGTATAGCGATCGCACACAAATCCCCTATTACGCCGATGGGCCGGTCGCAACGGCAACTGACAAGAAGATGGTGGTTAATTATCCTGTTCGCCTTCGGCTCTCACCAATCCAATCTATTACCCGCGCTGAGATTTCAGCTCTAATTTACCAGACTTTGGTAGCCACAAATCGGGCTAAGCCAATTAATTCTCAATATATTGTCTAGGAATGGGTAATTGGTAATTGGTAATTGGTAATTGGTAATTGGTAATTGGGATACACAGATTTTACAGATTCCTATGATTTCACAGACTAAACGATCGTACTTCTAACTAATCCCTCTTTTGTCACTTCGAGCAGAGAAAAAGGCTTTCGCCTTGCGATCGCTGGATTTTAGCTATTGTCAATAATTTAGGGTTCGCAAGGCGAAAGCCTTACAAACCAGTAGTTCCAGAAAATTATCTCCCCAAAGTGACAAAAGAGGGATAATCCGTGTAATTCGTGTAATCGGTAAAATCCGCATTCATAATTGGTAATAGCTAATGGCTAATGCAGGACTTACGCACCCAACCTCATAAACCGGGTTTTTTGACGAAAATACTTTGCCCCGACGCACATACGATCGCAAAAACCTGGTTTCTGGGACGACCTGCCTATAGATATTATGGAGCTATACGAAAGCCTATATAGCGAAGTTTACTCAAAAGAAGCTTACTCAAAAGTACAAAAGTAATTTTTTTTAGAAAGGTGAATTGATGATGAGGGCTCTCACCCCATCAGAAAATTTGTTTGGGAACTCTGGCGAGTTGGTAGGCTCCTTTAGCGTCTAAAATTTGGTATTGATTCGGTTGCAGTCCCATTTGAGTAAACTTTTCCGGGTATCCCAAAATGAGCACAGACGGCGGAGACTGGTTCTGAGATTTTTGGATGTACTCTATTCCAGCTCTTGTCAGCCGATAATAAGTAACAGAATCTTGGGTATAAAATACAAGACTGGGTTTAGGAAAACCAATCATAATTAACTCTTCCGCCGGGAGTTTTTCTTGAACAGCGGTATGTGCTAATTGTCGTAGAGGTAGCTGTCGTTGCTCATCGAGTAGATTGTAGACGGGAGCGATCGTAAAGATCAGAAATGCAGCTAATCCAACCAAGTTAACAGTAAAAATCCCCTCCTCTTGCCGCCGCCAAAGAAGAATTGCCGCCACCACAGCAGCAATCGCCCAAATTGCTCCTCCCACGATCGCTAAACCAGATTTTTGAAATGCTTGCGAAAAATTCGGCATTGCTGGATCGTTTCCCAACCAGTTGAAGCTGTATAAAATCGCCCCAGCTAAAACCAGCAAAAATACTATATTAAAAATGAATGAAAGAAAGAGGGAAAGAGGCAGAGCATCTTGCTTTCTTCCTACTTTTTTCGGTCTTCTTCCTTGCTTTGCTAAAAGCTCGCGATCGCTACCTACCGATAGCTCCTCGTTTAAAGCTTGTACGTTACCTAATTCCAGCGTTCTTCCTTCTTCCTTACCCCTTGCTTTCTCTTCGATGATGTCGCTCCACAATAATGCTACTAATATTGCTGCGGCTGGCATTAAAGGCAATACATAACTAGGAAGTTTAGTTACAGCAACGGTGAAGAAACCAAAGATACAGGCAAACCAACAGAAGACGAATAAACCTAATTGAGCTTTGCGAGGTTGGCGACACCAATAGCTACGCTGCCAAAATCGCAGACGTGCGATCGCGCAGGGCAAATAAATAGACCAAGGAGCAAAACCAACTAGCACCACCAAAAAGTAAAAATACCAGGGAGCCCCGTGACGGTTGACTACCTGCGTAAAGCGCTGAAAATTGTGATAACCAAAAAAGGAATCAATGTAAGCTTCGCCATTGGCTAAGGTAACGAGAATAAACCAAGGTAAAGAAATGGCGAGAATAATTAATATGCCACGTAGAAGGCACATTTCCTGCCAAATTTCTCGAACATTACCGAGGTAGAGTGTAAAGCTGCCAATAATGATTACTGGCAAGACGATCCCGACTGGGCCTTTGCTGAGAATTGCCAATGCTATCAAGATATAAAAAGCTAAATACCAAGGGGAGAGTTTCGATTGAGTTTTAAGAGATTGCTTTGTTCTGGGCAAGACTTCCCCGAAATTGCTTGTTTCCTCCCAATTCTGCACGATTTCGAGCTGTGCTTGTTCTTCCTGCTGCTTCTTTTCTTCTTCCTTTACGTATCCCAGAAAAAACGCGAACAGAGCACAACCCATACAGCCTGTCAGCAGCATATCTGACACGCCAATCCTTCCCCAAGCGATCGTTTCTGGATTTAAGGCGATGAGAGCAGAACCAATGCCAGCGGTTAAGAGGGAGCTCTTGAGCAAGGGGGCAGGGGAGCGGGGGGGCAGGGGGGCGGGAGATGGGGGAGATGGGGAGGATGGGGAGGATGGGGAGGATGGAGAAGGTAGGGAAGATTTAACTTCCTCATCTCCTCCATCTCCCCCATCTCCCTCGCTCCCCCGCTCCCCCGCTCCCCTGCTCCCCATCTCCCCCGCTCCCCATCTCCCCATCTCCCCATCTCTCTTGCAATAGTAAAGGGTATAAAATCCAAGACAGGTAAGGGCGATCGCGGCGACTGCGGAGGGAAGGCGCACCGCAAGAATGTTAACGCCGATGGTATGATAGGCGATCGCCATCAACCAGTAAATTAAAGGTGGCTTGTCAAAGCGCGTTTGACCATTGAAATAGGGGGTAATCCAGTCTCCTGTCACTGTCATCTGGCGGGCGGCTTCAGCAAATAACGGTTCTGTCTCATCAACTAAGCCGCCATGTCCCAAATTCCATAAGAATGCTACCCAGCTAAGGGCGCACAGCCACAAAAGCGACATTGCCAAAGCTAGGGAGGGGCGCTTTACTTTATATTTCAACAAATCTGCGATCTCGCTAATCCTAAATTTCATCCAGCTTTAAATAGTCTGTGAGTTGTTGCTTTGTTAGTCGGAATCTCCAGAGATTAATTTAGCTGGAAAGTTGACTCCTGGATCATATTAAAGCAAGGCTGATAGCCGAAGAAGGTCGCGATGCTTTAGGCTAAGGAAAATGCTATCTTCAGCTAGACCTTGAGTAGTTAAGAACGTCATTAATCATCTTGGCGGTTTCTATAACAGGACTTACGCACCCAATCAAAGAAACCGGATTTCGACGGAGCTCGACCAGCAGTTTTTTGACGAAAATATAGCAACTGCCACAACGTTTAGGACATTCTCAATCCCCCAAACCCTTTCTGTGATTGCATTTTCCTCCTGCCTCATGCCTCATGCCTCATGCCTCATGCCTCCTGCCTTCTGCTCAAGGTTGCAGTATCAATTGCCATTCAGTGGCTCGGTTATTCCACACCGGTACGGCTGTTTCGCCGACGACATAGGGCCCCCAATAGAGGCGAGAGCCATCTTGAGCAAAGACCACTAATATATCTTCGGGTTTTAGTTGCAACTTACCTTCTGGAAGGGATAAAAGCAAGCCCTTACCCCCACCTTCCCCCGGTGCAAAATCCCAGTGAGCGGGTTTAGCAGAGGACTTTTGAGTAGATTTCCGCAACAGCAAAGCTACGCGAACTGGATGCTCGGTACGGTTGCTCACTCGTAGAGACCCAATAGCTTTAGGATTTGAGGCTGATTCTTTGGTATTTGCTGCTAATTTTTCCTTCTCTGGTTCTGTCGATACTGGCGATGCGATCGCAGGTGGTAGAGGCGTTACGCTCAAGGGTGAGGGTACTGAAGGCAGTATTGTCGCTGAGTTGGGGGACTCTGGCGGGTTCGTGGAACGGCTCCAGAGACTAAAATTAATCCGTCCCAACCACACCCCTGTAGATGCAACGAATAGGGCAACTATAATAGCTGGGTAGATTTTAAGTTTCATAATCTTTACAATTAATTGAATTGGTAGACCCCACATCTTTAAGTGAGTTATAACTATCTTTAAATTAGGCTAATATGCAGAATACTCGTCTCAACAGGCTTATTGATGTTCTCAGCGAACAGCTAGGGGACTGGTTGCAAAATCCTTGGCGGCGGATCTCGCTGCTGATAATTAGTTTATTATTTGGCTCATTTTTGGGTGGTGCTATCTCTACGATCGCGGGACAAGCTGCTGAGTGGGACATTTTTGCGGCTGGGTTGTTAGTTGCGTTGACAGAATTTATTAACTGGATAGTTTACCGGGGTACTCGGCTAGTTGGTCGTTCTTTGCGGATAGATATTTTAAATTGTCTGAAAATTGGTTTAATTTACAGCCTGTTTGTGGAAGCTTTTAAGCTCGGTTCTTAGGAGTGAGTAGAAGCACATAATTAAACATAAAATCAAGTGGGTTTTTAATTGACAAAAGCAGGTGATTGTGATATTATATTGTATTTGTTTTATGTTTTGGTTAAAAATTATTACTAGCGATGTTATTAAAAACATCTTAACGGGGTATTGTAATCCTTAACAAAGTATGGCTCCAGCAACCAAGACTCAAATAGTTGGGAAACGAGTAGCTTTTTCTAAGTAGTCGCCAAAGCAGTCAGTTCTATATTTTTTGTAAAATCAGGAACTATAGCATCCTTTGACGCTTCTACACAATCCAATAAAGCTATCAGGGCGGAATCTACAAAAATAATTAATTTTTGCCAATTCCCCTCTTAGATTTTTTTGAGGCAATACTTGCGATTGACAGTGGGTATGCAGTAATTTACAGGCAAGAAGCCTGTACCGCAAACAAACCAATTGTGGTGAGGCAGCCATTGTTGTTTGCGAAGCCAGCGATTGGCATCGCAAAGTTGCCTTTATTTGTTTTATCAATCTTAGGTGGATTTACCGGGGAATTTAATTATGGTACGTGAGGAAGAACGGAAGCAAATCCTATTTGCAGACTCAAGAGTTGAAGATTACCAAAATCTGACGGGAAGCGCAGATCGCCATACAGAAGTCATTATCCTCGACTCCAAGCGCGATGGTGTTGAGCAAATAGCACAAGCACTCAAAGAGAGGACAGACGTTGCTACCGTCCATGTATTGTCTCACGGTGCAGCAGGGAGTTTGCAATTGGGTGCAAGCGAACTGTCACTGAGCAATATTGAAAGCTATCGGAATTATTTAGAACAGTGGTTTGCGTTGCCGACAGTGGGATATTCTCACCATCCAGAAATTTTACTTTACGGCTGTAACGTAGCAGCAGGTGCAGAGGGCCTGGAATTTGTGCAAAGGCTGAGTCGCTTAACAGGGGCCCAAGTTGCAGCTTCCGACGATCTTACCGGGTGTGAGGCTTTGGGTGGAGATTGGGAATTGGAAGTAAAGACGGGGGATATTGAGACTCCTGTAGCGTTTTCCCAAGTGGCCAGAGAGGCCTATAGCGGCGTATTAGCTGATTTGAACCAAACGGCAGGCGACTTTAACGCATTAGTAAATGCGATTAATGTTGCAAACGTCAACAGTGGCATTGACACAATTACCCTCACAGGAAATATCGCCCTCACAGGGTTCCTACCCAAAATTAACGACATCACCACTATTGTTGGCGGCGGTTTTACGGTCAGTGGTGCTTCTAATTTCCGAGCCTTCGTAGTTGATAACACAACCTTCAACATCTCCAACCTCACCATTGATTCTGCAAAAGCAGTAGGCAATGCAGGAACCACTGGTGGTGGAGGTGCTGCTGGCTTAGGTGGCGCACTTTTTATCAATAGCGGTACTGTCACCGTTGACAGAGTTACTTTTTCTAACAACTCTGCCACTGGTGGTGCAGGTTCGGCTGGGAACGGTGGCGCTGGTGGAAATGCCGACTTGGGGACTGTATTTGGCGGCACAGCAGGCGCTAATGGCGGAACTGGTCTTACAGGCTTAGATAGTATTGGTGCCGCTGGCGGCCCTGGCGGTACTGGTGGCGCTGGAGGTTCTGGGAATGCTGGTGGTACTGGCGGTACTGGTGGGATTGGTGGTGCTGGCAATACTGCTGGTGGCACAAATGGTGGTGTTGGTGGTATTGGTGGTGCTGGCGGTGCTGGTAGCGTTATCGGTAGTGGCGGTGGCGGTGGTGGTACCGGTGGCGGTGGTGGAGTAGCCGGTAGTGGCACTCAAGGTGCTGGTGGTGCTGGCGGTGCCGGTGGTGCAGCCCAATTTGGAGGTGGCGGTGGTGCTGGCGGTGTTGGTGGTACTGGTGTGACTGCTGGTGCTAATGGTGCTGGAGGCGCTGCTGGTTTTGGCGGCGGTGGTAGTTCGGGCGCTACTCCTGGTGCTGCCGGAACCTTCGGAGGTGCAGGTGTTACTGGTTTTGGCGGCGGCGGTGCAGGTTTAGGCGGGGCAATTTTTGTCGGTGGCGGCACTTTGACCATGACCAACAGCACCTTATATAGCAATACAGTCACGGGCGGCGCTGCTGGTGGTGTTGGTGCTGGTGTAGGTCAGGCTGCTGGCGCTGCAATTTTTGTCAACACTGGTGCGACCGCAACTCTGACTAACAACACCATTGCTGACAATACTGCCACAGCCGGGAATGCTGGAGGAATTTACAATAACGCTGGTACTGTCAATCTCGTAAACACGATCGTTGCTCGCAATACTGCTACTACTAACGCCGATTTGGAAGGTGCATTCACAGGGAATAACAACCTGATTGGAGTTCTTGGTACTAGCACTGGTTTAGCTACTACTCAGGAATTAGCAACTCTGGGCGTTGCTGTGGGAAATGTATTAGCAGCCACTCCTGCACTCAACGGTGTGACTACCGGCCCTTTGACCCTTGCCCTAGTTGATAATAGCCCTGTAACTACCAGTAGCAACCCTGCCATTGGCGGCGGCGACCCGACAATAACAACAGTGGGCGCTACAGCCTTTGACCAACGTGGGACAGGTTTTCCTCGGAAAATTGACAATACTATTGTTGGTAAATCCACTATAGATATTGGTGCTTACGAGTATGGGCCAGTTGTCCAAGGGATAAAATTCAACGATCTCAACGGTGATGGGGCTCAAGCGGCAACAGATCCAGGTTTAGGTGGATGGACTATTACCGCAGGAACTAAGAGTGCTACTACTTCTGCTGTTGCTGCTACTCTGGGTCAATACACTCTCTTCGATACTAAGCCCACTACAACGATCGCAGAAACAGCACAAGCGACTTGGACGCAGACTTTCCCGACCACTGTACCTACTATTGGCACTACCGATCTTTTTGGTGCTACCGCCGTCAACTTCGGTAACTTCCAAGACATGACCATCAGTGGTCTGAAATTTAATGACCTCAACGGTAATGGCACCCAAGATGCAGCAGAAACAACGGGCATACCTGGAGTTACGATTAGTTTAACTAATTCCGTTACTGGGGCTACGATCGGAACCCCAGTAACCACAGGTGCAACAGGTGCTTACACCTTTACAGGCTTGAAACCTCTGACAGGAGGTGCAGCCTACCGCGTCCGCGAAACCGTACCCCCAGGCTACACAAAAACCTCAACAGATCCCGCCGATATCACTCCCCAAAGTGGCGCAACTATCACTAATGCGAATGTTGCCGGTCTCAACTTCGGCAACTTCCAAAATGTCACCATCAGCGGTCAGAAATTTGAGGACAAAGACAACAACGGCATTCAAGATGCAACAGATACCGGACTAGCAGGTTGGGTAATCTATGCCGATGGCAACAATAACAACAGCTTAGATGCAGGGGAAAAATCAGCCACTACTATTGCCGATGGCACTTATACTATCCTTGATGTTGGCCCTGGTACCTACAAAATACGGGAAGTACCGCAAGCAAACTACCGACAAACCTTCCCCAGTCAGACAGGCGTACCTGCTAACGCACTGCCAAATGCCACTACTATTACTCCCACCAGTGGTACAAACATTATCAACACAGCGGCCCTTCCCACCAACATCGGGAACTGGTTGCTACCCAAGATCAAGGGCATCAAATTTAATGACCTCAATAACAACGGCGTTCAGGATGTTAGTGCAGATCCCAATCTAAATGAAGAAGGACTCAGCAATTGGCAAATCTACATCGACAGCAATGATGATGGCTTTTTCCAGTCCACAGAAAAAACTGCCGTCACCGATAGTACCGGCAACTACACCATTGATAACGTATTACCCGGTACTTACAAAGTTCGCGAAGTCCTGCAAAACGGGTGGCAGCAGACACCTACATCTAGTGGTAGCCGTGCCATTGATGTCACCGTTGTCGCCACTGACGTATTGAATGTCAACTTCAGCAACTATCAACCCCGCAGCATCAGCGGCTTAAAGTTCAATGACCTCAACCGTAGTGAATTCCAAGACGCAGGAGAACCGGGAATTGCCAACTGGCGAATTTTCCTTGACACCAATGATAATGGGTTACTAGATGCAGGAGAGGCAAATACCGTTACCGATGCCAATGGTCAATATGTCTTTAATGACCCTGCCTTGGGCGTTTACAAAGTGCGGGAAGTTCCCCAAACTGGCTGGGAACAAACTACTTCCGATCCCCCTGATATTACGATCGCCAGGGGTTCTAACATCCCGAATATTAACTTCGGTAACTTCCAATCCGGCACAATATCGGGCATCAAATTTAATGACCTGAACAATAACGGTACCCTTGATGCAGGAGAACCGGGACTTGCCAACTGGCAAATTTACCTTGATTTAAACAACAATGCGATTCTGGATTCCCCAGAAACAGTTATCCTCACCGATGCTACTGGTAAATACTCATTCTCCAATCTGCCAGTAGGTACTTACACTATCCGAGAAGTTCAACAGACTGGTTGGATACAAACTACTGCCAACCCTCTGACTGCTGAGATCACAGCGGCAGCAAATAGCGTCATAGACAAGAACTTTGGTAACTTCAAATTTGTACCAGGTACAATTCAAGGTCTAAAGTTCAGTGATGCTAATAACAATGGTGTTCGAGATGGTGGCGAAGGCGGTTTGGCCGGAGTTCAAATTCAGTTAACCAATGTCACAACTGGGGTGCTGACTACTGCGAACACAGACAGTAATGGTAACTACCGTTTCACGAACTTAGCACCGGGAAGTTATCGCGTTCGGGAAATCTCGCCATCTGGGTTCAGCCAAAGCACGACGAACCCTGCCGATATCGTCCTTGCTAGTGGTGCTACCGTCAGTGGCATCGACTTTGGCAATTTCCGGCAAACATTTACACCGTCACCATCACCAACGCCTGAACCAACGCCAACGCCTACACCTGCACCGGCACCTGCGCCTGTACCTGCGCCTGCGCCCACACCTGCACCTGGGCCCTCTCCAAGTCCAGCTCCGGTTCCCACCCCAGTACCGACAGATTTAGCTTGTCCTGCTGATTTCGCCAGGATTGCTGCTCCAAATCTGCCTCCTAGTCCTGCTCAAAACAATGTTGTTAACGGTAGTGATGGTGATGAGATTCTTGTGGGTAGTGCAGGCAGTGACACTATTTACGGGTTTAACGGCAACGATGCGATCTTTGGTCAACAGGGTAGCGATTATATCAATGGCAATGTCGGTAACGATACTGTCTACGGGGGAGTCGAAAATGATACTCTCTTCGGGGGTAAGGGTTTTGACTTGATATTTGGCGATCGCGGCAATGATACTATTTACGGCAATCGCGGCAATGACTCCATTTCTGGCGATGAAGGTAATGATGTCTCTTACGGCGGCAAAGGTAACGATGTCGTGTTGGGAGGTCTCGGCGATGACCAGCTACTAGGCGATCAAGGTAATGATACTCTCTGCGGTGGTAGTGATAATGACATCGTATTTGGGGGTAGCGGCGATGACCTCTTGTTTGGTGACATTGGCAATGACTTATTCTTCGGCGGCCTTGGTAGCGATACTCTCCTGGGCGGCGGTGGTAGCGATCGCTTTATCTTAGCCTCTGGCAGCGTCGCTGATACAGTCATCGACTTTGCCCAAGGAACTGATTCTTTGGTGTTGGTTGGTTTGGACTTCAGTCAACTGTCGATTGTACAAACTAATGGTTCAGCAGCAATTAGCATCGCTAATAATGGTGAACTTTTAGCCATCCTCAACGGGGTGCAAGCAAGTCAGCTCTCAGCTAACGATTTCAGCCTCTTTGTTTAGAGCGTTTGGAGGGCGCGGTTATTGCCGCGTCCTTGCTCTTTGGTGTGGGATTTGCGATCGCGCGGATAAGTCTAGTTCACAATTACCAAGGCGAACCAATCATCGTAAAAGCAGCCCAATAATAGGGATGGGATAAACTTCTATCTCCGCGTGCAACTAACTCAGGAGGCAAACGAGTACCGCGATCGCTTCCCGAATTATACAAGCGACCATCCTGCAAACGTACCTGACCGTGCAGCATACCCAATTGTGCTTGTCTTAACGCCTCCGCCTTAATTGGTGCAGTCCGCAACTGTTGATAAAATTCGGACATCAACCCTAAAGTTCCCGCATCGCTGACATACCACAAACTCGCTAGGGCCGACTTCACCCCCGCTTGTACGGCCAACCCCGCAAAGCCTAACTCAGCACTCTCATCTCCCACAGCAGTAGTACAAGCACTTAATACCAACAACTCCACCTGTGGGTTGTACAACTTCAACTCCCGCAACTGATTTAACCGCAGCTTTGTATCCCAAAACTGGATATAAGAATTCTCCGCACCACCGGGTTGAAATTCCCCATGAGTTGCCAAATGGATAATCTGATACTGAGGTTGACTGCGTTGGGCCTTTAAGTTTGCTAAAGTAAACTTTTCATTCAGAAAAGAAACCCCAGGCCAAAGCTTCCCAACGATCGCAGATATTTCCATTGGTACCGCAGGTAAACGACTTTGAGCTGCAATCTCTGGAAAATCTGAGGCCCCCATTGCTAATACCTCAGAATTCCTGATATCGACATAGTTTGTATCTGTCAAACTCAAACTAGGAATCAACCCCAAACTATACTTTTCAACTAAAAAGCGATCGCCGTCATACAAAGCAGCAACAGGCAAACTTCGTAACCCCGAATCCATCGAAAATATCAGCGTATTAATACCATAAGTATCTAACTCCTGCTCTAGCGGTGCAATCAACCACTGGTAAAGTTGCTTAGATCCTATTTTATAATCCTGCATTCGCGGGTTTCTAATATCATCTGTAAAGTCTTTGGTTACTTCTAATACTTCGTCCCGTGTCAAGGCAATACTTTTAAAAATTGGCTTGCCATCGGGCAGAAATAGCCGTAGTTCCAACTGTTGAGGCTGTGCAGAAACATAAATAACGGCGGGTTTTACCCCCGTAATACTAGCGATGCGCGAGAGCGTATTTCTGATATTTTGAGCTGCGATCGACTTTTCGGAAAGATTGCCTCCAAAGTAATTTTCAAATTCACGACCTCGTTGCTGATCGAGATATTGCGGTGATAAATCTGTCAAACTCACTTGAGTTAAGCTATTAGGATGAGAAAGTTCTAAGCCTGTAGCACTCCCCTCAGTTGGTCTGGGGATTGTCTTAGTTTGACCAGGCTCTAATGTGGCTGATGGTGAAGGTGTGGTGACAATAGTTAAGTTCTCTGAGTTGGGGATAGAACTAATTTGAATAGTAGGATTCTGGGTAGAATTTTGGGTGGTTGTAGACTGCGAAATAACTGAATTTTTGCTCGTTCCGCTATTAGCATTTACGGAGGCATCTAATATTACTTCTGGCGTTCCTTCTAAGGTTAATATAATTGGGCTGGAACTTGGGCTTGGGGAAGCAGTGGGGGCATTTTTCAAGGGTGCTTCACTGGAACTAGAAATCTTAGTTAAGGACTCTTGAGGACTTCCTAAAGCCTTTAAATCAAAAGTTGTCAATAGTTCGCGAGTCGGCCCGATGGTAAATTGCCCGTCAGTAATTGCGCCAGCGGTACCATTTTTCTTAGGATTTCCGACTACAAAAGGTGTGGGACTGCTAATCCCCTGCTGAATTGCGATCGAACCCGCGCGATCGCGACCGGCCGCAGAAATGCTAGCAGTGACTTGATTCGCGTCCCTAAATGTGCCTGTAGCTCTGAAGGTGCCATCGGTGATAATATCAATGCTACCGCCTTTTACGCCACCCGCCTTGATCGCAGAAACTTGAATATTGCTTTGGCTTCTAAGGGTACTAGAACCGGCATTTCCTAACTGAGAACCAGAGTTAATAATGCCAGTGGCGATCGCACCTGATGCCGAAATTTCGATATCACCGCCTTCTTGATGGCCGAAAGCATTTATATTTTCTGACTGTACCGAACCGGCACTACGAATACTAATATTACCGCCACTCCCATTTTCAGAGCGAGCGGAAATCGTACCTGCGGCTATATTACCCCGCGTGGTGACGATACTAATTCCTGCCTGAGAGCTGATGTCGCCGATGTTAACACTACCAGCAGTTAAATTAATAGTAGCCCCGTTTGCGCCGGAAATTGTTCCCGTACCCACGATCGCGCCTGATTCTGCCGGTGCTTGAATTGTTGTCGGGTCGCGAAATCTCAATTCTGAGGATGTTTCGGAGTCGCGATCGCCTAAAGTAATTGTACCGCTACCGTCTGAACGACCGATAGTAACAGCAGTAAAACCGTTGCCGAAGGCATTTAAGTCCGTAGCAGTCAAATCGAGAGCGGTTGTGTTACCGGAGCCGCCAATAGTAATATTTTGACTAGAATTACCCGGTTGTAGCACCAAATTGCCGTTGCCGATCGCGGAATTGTTGCCCCCTGTCAAGTCAATCTCATTACCCGTTAAGGTAATATTTCCCCCCACTTCTTTACTGGTGGCATCGATCGCGCCTATAGTGATGCCGTTAGTACCCGTTAGCGTAATATTTCCTCCCCTAACACCTCTAGCAGATATGGGCCCTACTGCTACTGTTCCCGATGTTGATAAGGTGATATCTCCAGTGGTTCCCCCAGGAGAGGAAGTATCAATACCAGAAGCGATCGCAATGTTGCCACTATTACTAACTGCGATCGCATTTCCCCCAACACCGGAGCTTGTCTTCGGGGAGGTGTCGATCGCTGCTACGCTAATATTGCCTTGGGATCTGAGTGTTGTATTGCCGCCGCTTGATTGCAATTGCTGAGCTGTGATGTTTCCCTGGGTAGTTGTAACTCGAATTTCTGAGTTGGCGGTGGAGATATTGCCAATTTTGATATCGCCGCTAGCCTTGAGATTAATAGCAGCATTGCCTGTGCCCAAAAGCGTTCCTGTTGCTGAGATCGAGCCTGAGTTACCAGTAGATTGAATGGTTACAGGATCGTTGAAAGTAACATCGCTAGCGATCGTAATTGCCCCGCTACCATTTTCACTGCCGATCGCGATCGCCGCAAAGCCGTTTTGTAGTGCTTGTAAGTCGTCTGCTGTTAGATTCAGAGTAGGCCCGCCTTGATTAGTCGGGTTGCCGATCGCAATATTTTGAGTTAGGCTTCCGGGTTGCAATGTCAAATAACCATTGCTGCTGACGGAATTAGCGCCGCCATTAAAGTCAATTTCGGCTCCCGTTAAGGTAATATTTCCAGCACCACTAGCGATCGCACCAGTCGCTACCACATTACCTCTACCAGTCAAAATTACGTTTCCCCCTCCCGTCCCTTTGGCATCAATCTCTCCTACTGTTACATTCTGAGCTGCATTCAAGGAAATATTGCCACTGTTGCCGCTACTAGCAGCAGAACTGATTTTGTTAACTGTTAACTGTTGACTGTTAGTTGTTAGTTGTTGACTGTTAGTTGTTAGTTGTTGACTGTTAGTTGTTAGTTGTTGACTGTTAGTTGTTGGTTGTTGACTGTTAGTTGTTAGTTGTTGATTGTTAGTTGTTAGTTGTTGATTGTTAGTTGTTAACTGGGCATTCTCCCCTGCTCCCCCGCTCCCCTGCTCCCCGGCTCTCCCGCTTCCTGCTATAATTGAACTGGTTCGACTGGTAAGGTTAATATCTCCACCTTTACTATTACCTTCCGTAGTAACGTTACCCACCTCAAGATTGCCAAAGGCACTGGCCGTCACATTCCCACCCGTATTCCCAGATGCAGACAAATCCTCTACTCGAATTGTGGCGTTGCTGTCTAAACTAATATCTCCGCCCGTCGTTTTACCTGTAGATAACAGGGAAGCGATCGCAATATTGCCGCCGCTAGTGAGAGTAATATTGCCACCGGCAGCAGATAAATTAGAAGATGAAAGAGTACCTGCATTGATTTGTCCGATGCTGCTGGCGAGGGTAATATCCCCACCATTGGTAATGATATTACCGACCGCGATCGCAGTTCCAGAAATCGATATTCTTCCCCCCTCAGTGCTAATCGTGTCGCTAGGACTCATGGAAAATGACCCCACCGCGTCGCGATCGGAGTCAGCCGTAAAAGTAACTGAACCCGTACTTGCGTTAAGCTTCAACTCACCTGAAGCGAGGGGGGCTATAGTGATGTTGTTAGTTGCCTCCAATACTACATCAGCGGTGGCGGAGAGATTTTCTAGAGCTTTTCTGGAGATTGTAAAATTAGTAGTAGCAGTCGAGTCTTCCGCAAAAATACTACCTTGTGCGATCGCGCTATCATCTGCACCCTGTTCTCCATCCACAATGTTGATATTAGTCGGGTCAAGTAACAAAGTACCCGCACCACTCATCCCCCTAGTATCAACACTTCCATCGAAAATCAGATTTTCTTTACCCGAAACTTCGACAAATCCCCCCGCACCTCCTCGTGCGGTGATGCGACCGAAAAAGCCTGCTGTAGCGTCTGCCCAGACGATGACGCGGCCGCCGTTACCAGTTGAGATCGCATCTGCTGCGATCGCAGTATTGCGATCGATATAAGTAGCAGTCGCATTCGGGACTGTTCCCATCCCCCGAAAATCTCCCCCAATCCGCACATTTCCCCCACCAAACCAGCCGGAAGCGTCAATATTTGCTCCTAATAACCCGACTCGCGTGCCTAAAACATTAACTGTTCCTCCCATAGTTTCAGAGGAAACATTCAAGGAACCTGATGCTATTGCAGTCCCGGCCGCTGAGGGTATAGTTTGCCCGGAAGCAGTCAGCACAATTTGACCCTCAGAATTCACAGCTAAACCAGTAGCATCTCTGTTCGTGCTACCTGTCAGTAATCTAGGCAAAGAAAGGGGTGTAATTTGTGACGAAGATCCCGGATTTCTAGCTTCTATTCCTGGCTGATTTCCGGCTATTTCCAATTGCAGTAAATGACCTGCTTGAGTGATACGCACCACATTTTCTCCAGGGATGGCAGCAATAGTAATTTGTCCCCCTGGTGCCGATAATTTTCCAGTATTAATTACCGTATCGCCTAGCAATGTTAAATTTTGTCCTTCTCCAACTGTCAATTCACCTGCATTGACAATTGCCCCTGCTTCCTGCCCCAAACTAAAAGTATTGGGAGTGCCAATTAATGCCGTGTAGTCATTAATTCCTGTAGCATTAAACCAGCGGTTATCAAAGCCAATCCCATTGGCAGTAGTCGCCATAAATGACCCCGGTACGTCCAATCTGGCATTAGCACCAAAAATAATCCCGGCGGGATTCATAATGTATAAATTGGAATTACCGCCCGTGACAGAGATCAGACCATTAATTACAGAAGCATCACCGCCAACCACACGAGTTAAAATGTTGCGAATGGCAGGATTAGTCAAAAAATTGGCAGCTTGACCGGAGTCTAAACCAAACCGAGTAAAACTATGGAAGAGATTCGCGCCATCTCCCGACACAGTACCACCTTTAATATCGTAGCGGTTGCCATTGGGGGCGACTACAGTACCAGTACCATCAGGGGCTGGGACAAGTTGCTGGGCAACGGCTGATAGAGATTGTGGGAAAATTACCAATAATGCCGAGTTCTCTGGCCTGGAAAACGAGTAAGGGGAGAAATCCAATATCCAAATTCCAGCAAGGGGAAGTGCTGCGAGAACCGACCGTATAGCACGTTGAGGTTTCATAGGGTTTTGCCTCGGTCTTGACCTCTATCATAGGATTGAGATTTGAGATTTAGAGATTAAAACGGGACTTAAGCATCAGTAACGCTACACCCTTTTCTAGGCGGTGTTTGTACTGCCCTCCCGGTGGCGTTACCCCAAAGTATGCCTAATTCCTATTGCAGACAACTGGTAACACCCTAATATCCTTTGTTTCCACTGCCAGCCCCAAATCGAAAATCTAAATGCGATCCTAACACTAACATACCAAAGATTGGCAATGATTGTCGAAAAAAAAGAAACTGGGATCGGCGAGGAAGTACGCCTGATTGGTCTAACTGGCGGCATCGCTACTGGGAAAACCACTGTATCTAATTATCTGGCTAATGCTTATCAATTGCCAATTTTGGATGCGGATATCTATGCCCGTGAAGCTGTGCTGCCAGAAACACCTATTTTAGCCCGAATAGTAGAACGCTTTGGGAGTGAAGTATTGCTTGCCGATGGTAGCCTCAATCGGCGATCGCTAGGTAATATTGTTTTTAACAACTCAGAAGAGTTGCGTTGGTTGGAAAAGCAGATTCATCCTTACGTGCGCGATCGCCTCTTACAGGAAATAAAAATCGGTATTTCTGGGCAAAATCGCCAAAGCATTCGCCCCTTAAGAATTGTATTAGCTGTACCTCTCCTCTTTGAAGCTAACATGACTGACTTGGTTACAGAAATTTGGGTCGTGTATTGTCCGCGTTCTCAGCAACTCGAACGCTTGGTTGAACGCGATCGGATTAACTTAGATCGCGCTCAAACTCTAATTAACAGCCAGATGCTTTTAGTAGAAAAGTGTCAACAAGCTGATGTTATTTTGGATAACTCAACTACCTTAGAATCGCTGTTTAGACAAGTAGATTTGGTAATTGGTAATTGGTAATTGGTAATTGTTAACTGTTAACTGTTAACCGTTAACTGGTGATTTTCCTTCTTCCTTCTTCCTTCTTCCTCCTTCCTTCTACTTAGTTGTTGGTTGTTAATTATCTCTCATCTCTTTCTTCCTTCTCAAAAAACTGTAGGGGCGGGTTCGCCAACAGCTTTAAAGAAAGCAGTAAAGATTAAAAAACCCGCCCCCACCCAGCAATGAAATTCTTGATTGATAATGGTACAAAATATGGTATAACCTGAATTGGATTAAAATTAACTTCGATCTTTATATTGCGGTAAATTATGAAACAAACTTTTGAGCAAAAGTCTGACTCACACCCAACTCTACCCTCTCACACCCCTGCCGTGCAGTCTACTGCACCTTGGTACTCTTTTTGGAAATTTTCTCGTCCTCATACAATCGTCGGTACTACCCTCAGCATACTGGGACTGTATTTAATTGCCTTGGCGAAGTCTCCTGCGGGTTTTTCTAGTTCTCATTTAGTTGCGATATTGGGAGCGTGGATTGCCTGTATTGGGGGTAATGTTTATATTGTCGGACTCAACCAACTCGAAGACGTTGAGATTGACCAAATTAATAAGCCTCATTTGCCTTTAGCTGCGGGAGAGTTTTCGCAGAAACAGGCTCAAATAATTGTAGCAATTGCTGGGGTAATTGCAGTCCTTTGTTCTGTGTTTCAAGGGCCTTTTTTATTAGCGACAGTTGGCATCAGTTTGGCCATAGGAACGGCTTATTCTTTGCCTCCGATCCGGTTAAAGCGTTTTCCATTTTGGGCAGCAATTTGCATTTTTACTGTTCGCGGTGCAATCGTTAACTTAGGGTTATTTTTACATTTTCAATGGGTATTAGAATTGGGGAATAAAAATTATACCTTCTTTTTTCTTCCTTCTTCCTTCTTCCTTCTTCCTTCTTCCTTCTTCCTTCCCTCAGAAGTTTTAGCTTTAACGCTATTTGTGTTGGTGTTTACCTTCGCGATCGCGATTTTCAAAGATGTTCCCGATATGGAAGGCGATCGCCAATATAACATTACAACTTTTACCCTCCAATTAGGTAAACAAGCTGTTTTCAACTTGTCTCGGTGGGTGCTAACCTTTTGTTATATGGGGATGACAATTGCTGGCGCTTTATGGCTGAAAGATATTAACTCGCTATTTCTGGGAATTACTCATATAGCCGCACTAGGTTTAATGTGGTTTTGGAGTATGAAAGTAGATTTGCAGGATAAAGCTGCGATCGCGCAGTTTTATCAATTTATTTGGAAGCTATTTTTTCTGGAATATCTAGCTTTTCCCGCCGCCTGTCTGTTATAGGCGAAGGAAGAAGGAAGAAGGAAGAAGGAAGAAGGCAAATCACCAGTTAACAGTTAACAGTTAACAGTTAACAATTACCAATTACCAATTACCAAGTACCAATTACCAATTACCAATGACAGATTTTAACGTTTGCGATCGCGACCTCCCCGATACCCTATTGTCCCACTATTTGACAGCAGAGGCAATTGCTGCTGACACGGAAACAATGGGGTTATTACCTTGGCGCGATCGCTTGTGTTTAGTTCAGTTGTGCGACGCAGAAGGTATCGTAACTGTAGTCCGAATTGCCAAAGGTCAAAGAGAAGCGCCTAACTTGAAAAAGTTAATGGAAGCCAGCAATATTGTCAAGATTTTTCACTTCGCACGCTTTGACATGGCAACTCTGAAATATCATTTAGATATTCATGTTGCACCAGTTTTCTGCTCTAAAATTGCTAGTAAACTTGCTAGAACCTACACTGGCAAACATGGTCTTAAAGATTTAGTGCAGGAATTAGAACAGGTAGAACTTGATAAAACTGCCCAAAGTTCGGACTGGGGAAATGCGGCTAATCTTTCTGAAAAGCAACTGCGTTACGCAGCTAATGATGTGCGCTATTTAATAAGTGCTAGAGAGAAGTTAATTACTATGCTACAACGAGAAGATCGTTGGCAACTGGCGCAAGAATGTTTTCAGTGTTTACCAGTCATTGTCAGTTTAGATTTGCTGCAATTCAAAGATATTTTCGATCACGGTAATGGTTAATAATTGACTCAGGACTTACGCCTGTCAAAAACCCGGTTTCTGCGTCAATTTTTCTCGAAAAAAGCGACGATCTTGGTCAGAAACCGGGTTTTTTGGGTAAGTCCTATGACTGTTAAGAAGTATGCAGACATAATCTACCCGTAGCGCCGCCCTCCGCGCGGTAATTAACCCCCCGGAGGGCGGCGTTACATAAGTTCTTATAGTTAAGACTTTCTACCTTCTGCTTTCTCCATTCTGTCTTCTACTATAGCAGACTGACTATTTCTAACTGGAAAAAATACTTTACCGCCTAAACTTTGAAAATAAATCAGGCCGATGGTAGCTAAAAATAGAAGATAACTAACAGCTTGCACTAAATAAAGTCTATCAGTATATCCAAATAGCGCTTTTAGGGCTAACCCAGGAAACTGCTCTTCAGGTAATATTTTAGTAGTATTCCAAACTATGGGGCCTAATATGCAAGAATGAACTTTTGCAAAACGTTCGTAATAAAAACAAAGGTCTGCTGATTGGCGATTCATCTGAGCTAAGGTATTAACTACAATATCAAAAAGTCCCAAAGTTGATACTACTAAACCCGCTACTATTAAGAGCAATAGAATGCCCATATATTTAAAGAATAAGCGGATATTAACTTTCACGCCCCATTTAAACAAAAGTACGCCAATTCCCGCCGCAACAGTCAAGCCAGCGATAGCGCCCAAAGTTGGCATTAAGCCTTGCTGAAATTTGGCCGCGATGAATAAAACGGTTTCAAATCCTTCACGCAAGACGGCGATCAAAATTAAGCTAAATACGCCCCAACCTGCACCATAACTTTGTTTTAATGTGGCAGTCACAGCCCCCTCAACTTCAGCTTTCATAGATCGCGAGTGCCTGGTCATCCAAATAAGCATCCAGCTTAACATTGCGATTGCCACAATGCTAAATACAGCTTCTAACAGGGGTTCCATTATTGGTGCGTAGGGCTGGTCTGATTTTGAAAATGCTTGAACTATCCAACCGAATAATACACCTACTAAAGCGCTGGCAATCAGCCCAACTACCACACCTGCATAAACCCAAAAATTGAGATGACTTTGATCGGATTTTTTGAGGCAAGCTAGTACAATTCCTACGACTAGGGCGGCTTCGACACCTTCCCGCAAGGTAATTACAAATGTTGGTAATACTTCGCTAAAGTTCATTTTTGGTTAGTGGATAGTGGTGAGTGGTTGGTTGTTAATGGTTGGTTGGTGGTTGGTGCTAGCTGTTTTTGTTTTTTGATTAATTGTTTTTGATTATGTTTTCTACTAACAACTAATAACTTGTAAGGTGGGCGCAAGCCGCCAAAAAGTTTGTAACTTATAGCTATAGATGGTTGTCGGCTTGCGCCCACCCTACGTTTAATTGTCTCTATACTTTAAGATTGCTTGAGAAAATCTTGGCTATCTTTCTCAATATTCTTGATTAGTTGAGTCACTTCATCAGTAGTTTTAACAGGGGTAGAAGGCGCGATTACAGTCGGCCAAGCTTTCTTCAATTCTCCCATAGTGGCGACAATTGCTTTATCGGTTTTGGGGCTATCTTTGGCAACTTGTTCTTTTATATCTTGGTAGAGAGTTTCAGCATAGGCGATAAATCCTCGCGAGTCTTGATATTCGATGACTGCGGCAATCTTGTTATTGGCAATTGATGCTCCATATTCGGAGTTGGCAGTATCCAGCAAGCCGTTAATTACTGGCAGCACAAATTTGGAGTCTTTACGCTGCTGAGCTGGTAAAGCTGCGATGGCTCCATCAACTGCCTGCATTGATGTTTGAAATTCAGCATTCACTTTGTTGGTATCTTTAGCGCCTGCTTTGACTAAATCCTGTAATTTAATTAGAGTGTTCTTAAATTCTGGAACTTTGCGCTCGTTGAGCTGATCTTCGACATCGGCATAAATTTCTTCGACTGGATGACCAATGTGAGGTTCTGCCTGATCTGGTTTGCCTTGCTCTAAGAGTTCTTTGGCTACTAAAAGATGACCTTTCATTAAACCTAATTTGGTCATGTAGTCGATATCTTTGGCAACGCCTGTAAGAACTATATCTTCAATTGTCACCATGTCTTTTATTTGGTCAAATTGCTCTTGATTTATGACTTTTTTTGAAACTAATTCCTCTGTGCTACCGTAAGGACGACTTGCCTGAATTTTGTTAGAAAGTGCCGGAATCCCTAATTTTGCTTCTAATTTGTCTAATTCCGAGAGAATTGCTGAGTTGATGTTAATCTGGGGCTTGCCACTGTGATTCATGCTGTGGCTGCTTGCTTCTGTAGCGCTAGAGGTATTGGCTGGTGAAGGTGTTGCAGTGTTGCTGGCTGTTGGCGCTTGGCTACAGCCTGTGAAAGCGAGGAGAGTAGCGGTAGCGGTGGCTATGGGCAAGGAACGAAATGCTGGTATCATGGCAGTCTCAAAATTTGTTAAATTGTGCTATTTGCTATTCTACCTTTTTGATAAAATTTTGCAATAGTTAGATAATCTATTATCAACTTAATGAAAAATCTTTGAACTAATTTAAGATTTTCTTTGGTTTTTTGCTGTTGTGCTTTAGCTAATTACTTCAAATAAACCCATGCAACCAGCTTCGGCGATCGCATCTTGATGAGGATGAAACATATATTTACCCGCATAGGGATAAGCAAATTCTAAAATGTGGCGCTCAGCCACACCCATTGTAATTACGTCCGTTTCTTCACTGGGTGTTAATGTCATTCCGGTTCGATACACTTTAAAAAAGTTAGCGTGCAGGTGGAAAGTTACTGCTGAATTGTACTCGATCATATTCAGTACGTAAAGCCGCACTAGCTGGTTTTTATAAATGGGAATTGGGTTTCTCATGTAATAATTGGGTATACCGTTAAAAGCGTAAAGTTCATTGGTTTGATCGTCATTTACGTCATATCCTCCCATGATTAAGATTAATTCATCTGCTGGAGGGCGAGGTTTTGGAGGGTCAATTATGAACATTCCATATAATCCTTTACCAATATGGCGAGTGACGGGGGCAATATGACAATGATATAGATGAACGCCATAGGGTTCGGCATCAAATTCATAAATAAATGCGGAACCGTGTCGCACTGGTTTAACTCCATCCATTGCTGTAGGATGGATACCATGAAAGTGCAGTGAATGGGAATGTCCTGCTTTGTTGGAGAAAATGACGCGGATGCGATCGCCTTGAGTTGCTCTTAATGTCGGCCCCGGTACGCGATTATTTACGTTCCAGGTGTTGAAAGTTACAGCACTGTTAAGCTCAATCGTGGAATTATTAGCTTCCATGCGAAATTCCCGCACCGTGCGACCATTTTCTCGCTTGACTGTGCCATAGTCAAAGTTCCGCACAATGTCCATCGGATTAAGATTGGTGCCGGTTGCGGTATCGGTGGGGAGTGGCGGGACTCTTACAGGCGTGGTTTTGTGGGTGAGGTTTTGAAATGCGATCGCACTACTGGCTACCCCAGCACCCGCTAGTCCGAGTTGTAGCAGTTGGCGACGACTCCAACGTTCTGCTTTCCCTATGACAGGGTGATTCGACATACCGACCTTGTTGATAAATTTTCCTAAGATGCAAGCTTTAGTAATTGTAAAGGGTTAAGGATTTATTGTCAAATATTCTCATTTGGGATGTGGCGATCGCTAGAACTGTTGGAAAACAAAATATAATTTTGTATAACTCACTTTTTATATAAAGGCTGTAATTACCCATTCTGCCATTGGGAGGGTCGCTCAGCAATCTCAAGCATTAATTAGGACTGATACACTTCTCACGTAACGCCGCCAACAAGAGCGGTATTTCCGCAGGGATGGCGGCGCTACAGACAATTATGCTTAAGTCCTGTTTTACTTCCCTTTGCATAAATCAGATAAAATTGGCATAATGAAAGTTGCTAATAGTGGAGAGAAAGAGTATGATTCCCTTTAAGGTAGACTGGAACCAACTCGCTCAAATAAAAGAGCTAAAAGAATATTTTGAAGAAGATTTTACAAATTTTCAGCAGCTAATTGAAGAAGAGGTCGATCGGCTCTCGTGGTTGAGTCAAGAGGACTTGGATAAAATTGCAGAATTACGGGTACTCGAAGTCACAAATGGCTGTACTCAATGGGGATTTCGCAGACAAGACGAGCAAAGTTTATCGGTAGAGCAGACACGCAAATGTATGAAAATGGTAATGGGATTTATTAAAAAAAAAGAATTGCATTTTCCTAGCAAGGGGATAATCAGTTTCAAGCCGGAAGTTAAGAAATTTCTAGAAGAAAGTCGTCAACTTTATCTTGATGCTTTTAAAAATAATGTTACTGGCGCAGAACTAAAATACTATGCCTCTTCCACTGCCCAATTTATAGTGTTGGGTCGTGCGAGAATGGAAGCAGCAATGGAACTTGTCAAGCAAGACTATGAAGAACTCTTTTCACCCTATTATATTCAACGTGGACAGAGTTATATTGCTCCCTATATTGCTTGTATCTAGCATCTATAGGACTTACGCATCGAGTCCCAGACACGGGGTTTTTGAGAGCGTCTGTGGATAAGGACGAAGTATTTTTGTCAAAAAACTGCTGGTTGAGCGAAAGTCGAAACCCGGTTTCTTTGGTTGGGTGCGTACTTATGAAAACCTTATCTTATCCCTAACCTAATGATTACGAATCCTTTACCTTCATAATATAAAGTTGAAGAGATATATCTCCAACCAGTATTGTTTACCTGGAATTAATTAGGTATGCCTCCAACTTCCAAAGCAGTTTTAGAAGTAAACAGAAATCGCACAGATCTAGATCGCACCCTGCATTTTTATCCCAAAGGTGAAGAGATTCCTCTAGTCTCCCAAGGGATTTGGCAAGTCTGTCAGGGTTTAGTGCAGCTAAGTACACTTTATCCAACGGGGGAAGAGGGACTTTTAGGTTGGGTGGGGCCTTCAATGTGCTTTGGTCTTTGGTTAACTTCCTTGCAGACTTATCGGGCGACGGCGATATCAGATACTTACTCGATCTGTTATTCTATGGTAGAAGTAGAAGCATCGCCTCAACTATGTCACGCTTTGATGCCTCAAATAGTGCGAAGATTGCGGCAAATGGAGGCGATTTTAGCGATCGCAGGACAGCGGCGAGTAGAAGATAGACTATATCAGTTATTGCTGTTGCTGAAACAAGAATTTGGTCAACCTGTAGCTGGCGGGAGTCGGTTAAATATACGGCTGACGCATCACGATCTTGCTAATGCTATTTGCACGACACGGGTGACAGTCACGCGAATGTTGGGTAAGCTACAGCAAAATGGGTGTATTAGTCGAGATAGCGATCGCCACTTGATCCTGGCAAATGATACTTTTGCGATCGCCTCTGATTTGTTTGGGGTAAAACCACAAGCAGTTTAAAGAAAATTATCTTTTCCCGGCGATTAGAAATCGCGTCTACACAAACAAAGTCCGCCTTCGCGGACTCAAAGAAAAGAGGAGTAACTGTTAATATCGCCTCAATTGGGCTTCGCGATTAAAAAACTGCTGACAAAGACCTTGAGTGACTAATAGGGCGGTTGCAATATTTGCTAATGCTACCATAAACATAATTAAAATCTGGTAAGCAGCAGCATCAAGAGGCTGGATACCCCCAAGCAATTGTCCTGTAATCGTACCTGGTAAAGTGACAACCCCAATTACCATCATCGTATTGAGAGTAGGCATCAATCCAGTTTTAACTGCATCTTTGCGATATTGCGCTACAGCTTGTTGCGGTGTTGCACCTAAACTCAAATGGGTTTCAATTTCTAACTGGCTAGCATTAACTGTACTAACTAGGCGTTCTCCAGCGATCGCAGCTCCGTTCATAGCATTTCCGAGTACAATTCCTGCTAAGGGAATCAAGTATTGCGGCTCGTACCAAGTTTGAGGCTGAATGACAATAAAATTGGTATAGCTTAATGTCAGGGTGGCACTTAGGAAAATGGAACCCCAAACTAAAGGTAAAAGTCGAGGAATTTTCTTGCTAATCCGGTTGCTGGCCACGATGCTGGCAATAGTCAGCATTACTGTCAAAATTGCCAAGACTAGCCAAGGATTTTTGCTATTGGGGTCGAAGACTACGGCTAGGACGTAGCCTACCAAAATTAGCTGGATAGCGGTTCTGGTGGCCGCGATCGCTAATTGCCACTCTAATCCTAAATTTTGCCAAGCAGAAAGAGCGATCGCGATCGCCACCATCCCCAAAGCCAAAGCCAAGTCTGCGAAATCTAACGGAATCAAGGCAACTATAATTAATTGTTTGACAGGAAAATTATAAGATATTTTAATCAAAAAACTTAGGGCATCATAGTCTTTGACCCGCCGTGAGTTAAAACCGACTGGCTTAGCGATCGCGCAGCCGCCAAAGCAGGATTATCAGGACTTATGCACCCAACCAAAGAAACCGGGTTTTTTACGAAAATACTTCGCCCCGATCCACAGATGCTCTCAAAAACCCGGTTTCTGGGACGACCTGCGTAAGTCCTAATAAAGTAGGTAGGATAACTCCTGCAACCAGCTTTCATCCCTAAACTAAAGTCACAGGGTTTTCAGGGTATTTTTTATATAAGGTTAAGATTTATGGTGTGAAGAGTGAACAACGTCCCTCCGCTCGATTTAAGCCGACAGTACGCCCTAATAGGCGATGAAGTAAGTGTCGCTGTTTTAGACGTACTAGCTTCCGGTCGTTACATTGGCGGCCCTGCGGTCGCAAGTTTTGAAGAAAGTTTTGCAGGTTATATCGGCGTTTCAGAATCCGTTGGCTGCAATTCCGGTACTGATGCGCTGTTTCTGGCCTTACGCGCCTTAAAAATTGGGCCCGGAGACGAGGTAATTACCACTCCTTTTACCTTTGTCGCTACGGCTGAGATGATTACTGCTGTGGGCGCAAAGCCGATTTTTGTTGACATTAAAGCCGAGACGTTTAATCTGGACTTGGATAAGCTGGAAGCTGCTATCACCAGCAGAACGCGGGCGATTATGCCGGTGCATCTATTTGGTCAACCAGTAGATATGACGCGGTTGATGGCGATCGCACAAGCTCACGATTTGGCTGTAATTGAAGATTGCGCTCAGTCTACAGGGGCCGAATGGGCCGGTCAAAAAGTCGGTAGCATTGGTCATGTGGGCTGCTTTAGTTTCTTTCCAACGAAAAATTTGGGAGCGTGCGGAGATGGGGGTGCGGTAACGACGAATGACCCCGCGATCGCCGCCACCGTTCGGATGCTCAAAGAACACGGTCAGTCAGCTAGGTATCTCTCCCAAGAAGTTGGCATAAATAGCCGTTTAGATGCTCTACAAGCAACGATTCTGCAAATCAAGCTGCGCTATCTCGACACCTGGAATAGCCAGCGCCGCGCCGCCGCCGATCGCTACCATCAATTGCTTAGCCCTTTACCCGGACTTGTCCTTCCCCAAGAATTACCAGGAGGAAAAGGCGTATGGAATCAATACACAATTAGCCTCAAAAGTCAAGAAAAATCCAATTCCCTCCCCCCCGCTCCCCCGCTCCCCTGCTCCCCTGCTCCCCATCTCCCCATCTCCCCTCATCGCGACTTGGTACGGAGTAAGTTACAGGAAAGTGGAGTAGGTTCGATGGTTTACTATCCGTTACCTTTGCACCTGCAACCTGTTTACAAATCGTTAGATTATCAGCAAGGTTCTTTTCCGATAGCAGAGCAAGCTGGCTGCGAGGTTTTGTCTTTGCCGATCTTCCCAGAAATCTCCAGGGATCAACAGGATCGAGTGGTTTACGGCCTCAAAGACTGTTTGAGCTCCCTCGCGGAATTTTTCGATTAAGTATTTGTACTTTCATGTACTATAGTTAAGAAAAAGAAATAAATTTTAGACTGGTCGCCGCTAGGGAGCGGGCAAAATTCTTGTTCGCAGACAACTGGGGATCAGTGGTCAGTTAACAGTTAACAGTTAACAGTTAACAGTTAACCATTACCCATTTCAGAATAACGAGAGGAAAATAACCGAGTGCGTCAGAATCAATTCACTCACGATAGACGCTACGATCCGCAAGCGATCGCTCAGTATTACCGCTCCCGCCCTTGGCAAGCGATTTGGCGAGCGCTAACGATTGTGTGGTCATTTGCGGGCTTTGTGCTGGGCATGATTTGGGACAGTTGGCAACATGAAGTCGCAGCACACCAGCCAGAACGAGCATCCCACCTGCGACAAATTCTTACCCGCTTGGGGCCAACTTTTATTAAAGTCGGTCAGGCACTTTCTACTCGGCCGGACTTAATTCGCAAGGACTTTCTGGAAGAACTGATCAAGCTTCAGGATCAATTGCCACCCTTTGATAGTGCGATCGCCTTTAGCATCATCAAAGCCGAACTCAAGCGCGACATAGACAGCATCTATAGCCAAATCTCGCCAGAACCAGTCGCCGCCGCTAGCCTCGGTCAGGTCTACCGAGCTCGTCTCATTAGCGGCGAAGAAGTAGCCGTGAAAGTACAGCGACCGAATTTGCAGCCAGTCATCGCCCTCGACCTTTATCTAATGCGATGGGCTGCGGGATGGCTGGCTCCCTGGTTGCCCCTGAATCTTGGTCACGACCTCACCTTAATTGTTGATGAATTTGGCATCAAATTATTTGAGGAAATTGACTACATTAACGAAGGGCGAAATGCTGAAAAATTTGCCGCCAACTTTGTCGATGACCCCACCGTTAAAGTGCCAAGTATTTATTGGCGCTACACCAGCAATTCCGTTCTGACATTGGAGTGGATTGAAGGCATCAAACTAACAGATACTCAGCGCATTAAATCCGCAGGTTTAGACACCGATGCTTTAATAGAAATCGGAGTCCGAAGCGGTTTACGACAACTATTAGAACACGGATTTTTTCATGCTGACCCCCATCCGGGAAATCTGTTTGCCCTCGCCGATGGCAGAATGGCTTACATTGATTTTGGGATGATGGATCAGCTAGAAGAACCAACAAAGGAAACTTTAGTTGATTCCGTAGTTCACCTAATTAATAAAGACTACCTTAACTTAGCCACAGATTTTGTCAAACTAGGATTTCTGACTCCAGATACAGATATTCACCCGATTATCCCGGCAATGGAAGCTGTGTTAGGAGACATCATCGGTGAAAGTGTTGGTAATTTTAACTTCAAGACAATTACCGACAGTTTCTCGGAATTGATGTATGATTATCCCTTCCGAGTTCCTGCAAAGTTTGCCTTAATTATTCGCTCTCTCGTCACCGAAGAAGGCTTGGCACTAACGCTCAATCCTAATTTTAGGATAGTTGAGGTAGCTTATCCTTATGTCGCGCGGCGTTTGTTAAATGGGGAATCGCCAGCACTGCGCCGCCGCCTAATTGAGGTATTATTCAAAGACGGCAAATTTCAGTGGGGCAGGTTGGAAAATATGATTGCGATTGCACGTTCCGATCAAAATTTCGACCTCTTCCCAACAGCACAATTAGGTCTGCAATACCTGCTCTCAAATGAAGGCGCTTTCCTGCGTCGTCAAGTAGTGCTAGCTTTAATCGAAGACGATCGGCTCCATACTCAAGAAGTTAGCCGCTTGTGGGATTTAGTTAAAGAAGACCTCAAACCTGGTCGCCTGTTCAATGCTGCCTTGGGCGCTTTAGCAGAATTTTCTACAGAAGGAGCCGCAGCTCTAACTCGATTTTAAATTTGCTAATAGTTAACTGTTAACTGTTAACTGTTAACTATTAGCCATTAGCCATTACCAAAAGGAATTATTTCGTGTATAACTTTCCCGAACCGCCTATATTTTTAATGTTCGCTGGTCTGCTAGCAGGTATAGCCTCTGGAACAGCATTTGAAGCCGTTCTCAAACAAGCCGTACAGAACTGGTCGAAAAACCGTTCTACAAGTACCCTAGCGAATATACGAAGCACACAATTGGTGATTCCTTTTTTAGGAATGATTGGCGGAGTTGGAATCTTTCTATCTTCTGGTTTAGAAATTTTTGGTTTTCCTAAAACGCTCTCTTACTCTGTATCAATACCTCTGACGATATTAACTGCGTGGCTAGTTTGGTTTCAGTTAGGTAAAGTTTTGAATCAGCTAGAAAAAGGAGGATCTCAATCATTAGATTTAGATTCTTGGAGCTAATTAGTATTAGGAAAAACGTAACGCCCCATCTTCGTAGCGACTTTACTGCCAAAATAGCGGCGTTACGGATAGTTTTTCTTCCCCTTCTTCCCTCTTCCTTCTTCCCTCTTCCTTCTTCCTTCAGCACTATTCAAAGCTAATGGCTAATTGTATCGTTACAGGCGCGGCGGGTTTTATCGGTTCTCACTTAGTAGAAACCCTGTTAAATCAAGGTAAAAATGTGATCGGTGTCGATCAATTTAACGATTACTATGATTCAGCATTGAAGCGCAAAAATATTTCTAACTTTGAAAATAATCCAGCCTTTAAAATGGAGGAAGGCGATATTCTTGCTTTGAATTGGTCATCACTCTTAGAGGAAACTGAGGTAATTTACCATCAAGCGGCCCAAGCAGGTGTCCGCGCCAGTTGGGGTGAAGGTTTCCGTGCTTATACTGAGCGCAATATCAACGCTACCCAAGTCTTATTAGAAGCAGCAAAAGATGCACCAAACTTGAACAGATTTGTGTATGCTTCTTCTTCTTCTATTTATGGAAATGCTGAATCTTTTCCTACCTCTGAAACTGCTTGTCCTCAGCCAGTTTCTCCCTATGGAATTACTAAGTTAAGCGGTGAACGTTTGTGTTTTCTTTATTATAAAAACTTTGGCGTACCAGCAACAGCACTGCGTTACTTTACTGTTTATGGCCCTCGCCAGCGTCCTGATATGGCTTTTCACAAATTTTTCAAAGCTATTTTGCTTGACGAAGCGATTACAATTTATGGCGACGGACAACAAACCCGCGATTTTACTTTTGTCAGCGATTGCATAGCTGCTAATTTAGCCGCTGCAAATGTACCGGAATCTGTCGGCGAAGTATTCAATATTGGAGGTGGAAGTCGGGTAGTTTTAGCAGAAATAATTAAGACAATGGAAAAGATTGTTGGTCGTCCAATTCGTATAAGTTTTATTGAGTCAGCGATGGGAGATGCGCGACACACTAGCGCCGATGTATCGAAAGCTGAGCAAATTTTAGGATATCAACCGCAGGTTTCTTTAGTAGAGGGATTGACAAAAGAGTGGCAGTGGATTCAGTCTTTATATGCTTAAAAATTCTGGAGTTTAAATTTAAAATTGTTAAATTTTTGAATTACCCAAGCTTTGATATTTCTTTGTAACCGAACTAGGAAACTTGGGGGAGCTAGTTGGGGGCGTTTTTCCGGTGATTTTAAATAGCGATAGTGCAAAAATACATCGCGGTAAGGAATATCGACATCTTCACCTGCACAAAGTTGAGCAAACTTGGAAGCAGATATACTCATGTAGTGAAGATAGGTAAGACGGCGACCGCGATCGTATAGAATGCCATCTATTACCTCAAATTGAGAAGACCAATGACTTCCCGTTACTTCTTCTGGCTGGTGATAAGCAAAGTTATAAAAAGAGATACCACTACGGGCCACTAAATAGTTAAATAAAGGTTGATCTGTTCCCCGTAACGACATAACTTCTGCTTCACCCGCCTTTAATTTAAGCAATAAATTGCTTGAATTATCCCGATTTAAAACTCCCTTTTTAGACGCAAACCAACCTGCACAGAAAATTTGTGATTCTAGTTTTTGAATAGTAAAAATTTTAGGGAGTATTTCAGATGACAAATCAAAGACATAATTTAGATCGGATTTATATTGAAAATCATTTGCTACCCAGTCGCACTCATCAAGTTTTTGATAGATATAATTAATATCGCCCATTAAAAGAGTATCGGCATCGAAATAGATAAACTTTTCAAAAGGGCCATCAAAACAACAAAATTTGCGGTGCATTCCCAAACAGTGAACGGGTTTCCCCCCTTTTGAGCGCCAAATTTGTTGAGCTTTGTGATGAGAAGTCCAAGCTTGAGTTGCAAAGTTTTCCCAGAAACTAATTGAATCACTATTATCAAATAAGATGACATTGTTTCGAGAGGCAATTTCAGCCCGAACTTTGTCTAGTTTGTTGTCATAAGGAATGACGCAAACGGGAATATCTTTTGCTCCATTGACTTCTAAGCTGTTTAATAAGGCAACTAAATGGTCATAAACAACATCATTAGCAAGAGTATAAATGCCGTTATTCATAAATCTTTATCAGTTATAAATTTGATTCACCGTAAGGCCTCCCAGAGGGCGGCGTTACGAAAAATTTAAGAGGAGAAACGGCGGAATAGCCTTTGTATTAAAGGAGATTTTTCTTCATGTAGGTAACGGTAATGTTTCCATAATTTCCAATAAGGGCTACCTGCTTTTATGGGAATGCCGGCCCAATGGAGATATTTTAACCGTTTGCCTTTGTCATAAAGGATATAATCTTTTTCTTGAAAGTGTTTAGAACCCGCCCAACTTCCTGGCTCTTCTTCGGTAGTTTTTACAAGATTACAGCGTTTAGAAATTAGCTTGAGAATCAGGTAATTTAATATAGGCTGGTCGGTGACATTTTGGGTAAAATCAAAATACTCTTTATGCTGCGAACATTCCTTTAAAATATCATACATTTGCTGTTCTGTAATAGTTCCTTTGCGAGAACCCCAAAATCCGCTATTAAAAACATCTTGCAGTTCTTCATTAGTGAAAATATTTTGTTCTTTTACTAAGGGTGAAAAGATATTACGCAGTTTTTCACTAGCATGATGATAATCGCAGCAAAAAAAGTCTACTTCGGAGAGTTTATTTAAATTTGATGCTATGTCTTCAAAGACAATAATATCAGTATCGATATAAATAAACTCATCAAGAGGGCCAAACCAGGCGGCAAGTTTCCGCATTTTATTGGGAAGTGCTAAAAAGTTGCGGTCAAATATTTCGGCAATTTTTAGGGTAAATTGCTCGATAAATTCCAGATTAGGGAAAAGTTGAACACCGTGTAAAGTGCTTAGTGTGGCTGCTATTTTTTGATATTCTGCGTTAAAAGGTATTAGGAATATCTGGACTTCGGGATTATAGCAGCGGATGCTATTGAGAAGGGCGATCGCATTTTCCATTACTCTGTCATTTCCCACAATATAAATGCCACGAGTCATATATTTTCTCAATGAGTTAAGCGTAATTTTCCCAATATCTTTTTAAATAAACTTGGTGGTGGATTAGGGGAATAGAGCTTTGGTGGTTCAGTAAAAATAGGGCGCTTTTCTGGTTCTCTAAGATAGCGGTAATGTAGAAAAATATCGCGATAGGGAAACTCAAAATTTTCCCCCGCACACACTTTTTCAACTACCTGCGGCGGTACGCCAATATAATGAATGTAAGTCAATCGATTTTTATTGTCATACAAAATGCGATCTTGCTCTTGAAAATGCGGCGATGAAACAGTACATCCGGTTTTTTCGGCGGTAAGGCTATAAGCAAAATTATAGCTAGAAATCTGACTTTTCATCACCATATAATTTAGCAATGGCTGTTCACCTGCACCCGAATATAAAATTTCTTTCTCTCCTGCTTTCAGTTGAGTTAAAAGCCACTCGATCGTAGCGCGATCGAAAATTCCTTGCTTGCTTCCATAAAATCCCGAACAAAATATTTCTGAATCTATGCGCTTTTGATCAAAGACTTTTAAGAGTTTAGGAGACTGAAGATTATAAACTTTACTGGGGTCAAGAAATTGAAAATCATAGACAACCCAATCATGGCAATCGAGTTTATTAAAAACAGCCTCTAGGGAGTTCATTACTAGAGTATCCGCGTCCATGTAGACAAACTTTTCAAAGGGGCCGTCGAAAGCACAAAAGCGCCGATGAGCTCCATAAAGCCTGAATTTCTTGCTATTTAAACGTTCAGGTGCAGCCTCCTGCATAAATTCATCCCATCGCTGAATAGATGCGTAGTTATCGTAGAGAAAAACGTTAGAACGCTTAGCTATTTCTGCACTAATCCTAGTAGTTCGATCGTCAAAAGGATAAACGCAAACGGGAGTATTTGCACCTAAGATAACTTCAATACTATTGAGCAGAGCAACCAATTGATCGTAAACTGTATCGTTAGCTAGCGTACAAATACCATTCATAAGTATTTAGAAATTAGTGACAAAATTAGACAGCCAATTGAGCAGATTTAATTCATGAAGAATGATTTGTCTCGCTTCTGCGATCGCCTCTTTTGCTGCATACCAATAATTCGGCGTAGCAACAACTTCTTTAATAAATTCTACACCTTTATCATCCAGACTAGGCAGCCGCAGAAAACATCCTGGTGGTAACAATTTATCCGCCGCAGAACTGCCATAATAAATTGGCAAACACCATGCTAAAAGAGAATCCCAAAGTTTTTCGCTAACATACCAGTCGTTATCAGCATAATTCTCAATTGCCAAATTGTAATAGTAGGGAGCCATCGCGTGCCATTTATTGTTGACGGAGCCATTACTATTAGCAAAACTTGGTAAATTGCGACCGTAAAGGTCAAAATTTAACTTTTGGTCTTGAAGCATTTTAATAAAGTCTAACCGACGGCGGTGGTTTGTTGTACGGCTAATGCCTGAAGTAATCCAAGAACAGAGTTTCGTTTTTGCTGGGGGCGGCATTTCATTTAATTCTCTAAAGGAATTTGGATGATACCATATCGCCGGCATATAACCTGGTGTAGGAGCAAAATCATCAGGGCCCGAAACATAACCGCAATAGTTTTTGGCTTGTTCATAGTTAGCTTTTGTAATATGAACAATTTCTTCTAAGGGTGGTTCGCGAATTAAGTAAATAATGCGTTCTTTGGGCACTCCCCGCAATGTTGTTTCTATGTTAGGTTCAGGAGGCTGCTTTCGCTGCCGTAATTGTTGTAACCATGACGTTTTTTTTACTTGCTTGGGGAAATCAAATTGATACATTAATAAAAAGTCTGGCTGTGGGGAATTAGCTAGCATTTGAATATTACCCCACTTGCCGAAATTCTGAGGAGTTTGTTGCCACAACCAGTCACTCTGATTTAAACCGGGGTAACTGGCAATCATGCCGATATTTTTTTGATTCATCGTCTTATTTTATCTTAAAGTACCTGTTCTTAAAATATCTGTAACACCACCTTGGCTTACGTGCCATAACTACCCAGAGGGGGGTGTTACGTTAGTGGGCACATAGAATCTTCTACATAGCTTAAAATTTTAGTAATTCTATTTTCCCATGAAAACTGGCGGACAAAATCTATAGTTTCTGGATAGCCGTCTATCCTCTTTGGATAAATTTCTAAAGTTTTTTTTATACTTTGTGCAAACCGTACAGGGTTATCCGGTTCGCACCAAGTAGCAATTATATTCGCGGACTTAAATTCCATCAAAGACGGTATTTCAGTTGCTAAAATGGGAGTTCCCGATGCCATATAATCAAAGAATTTTAAGGGGGAAGTAAAGGTTGCCGCCTCTGTCAAACAATGAGGATGAGCTAAAATATCTGCTGCTTGTAACAAGCTAGCAAGCTGATTTTGAGGGAGGTAGCCAAGAAAAGTAGTATTATTAACTTGCTTTTCTCTAGCTAGTTGCTGATAGGCTGTTACTTGAGATTGATTGCCGCCTGCGATCGCAAACAGAATTTCCGGTAATTTCTGAGCAACATCTATTAGCATATCTACACCTTTAAAGGGGTAAAGTCCTCCTGCATAAACAACTAAATGCTGACTTCCACTTACTAGCAACTGTTCGCGCCATGCCTTAGCTGCTTCTGGGTTTCTTACCAAAAATAAATGATTAAAACCATTGTGCAGTCTGATTACCTTTTCAGGTGGCATTCCATATTCAATCATACTATATCTGACTGTATTAGCAACAGTTACAGCAATTTGAAATAGAGGATTGTGGACGATCTCTGGTTCAAATTGCTTTGCCTCGTGATGGTGCTGTTCGTAGATGGCGGGAATTCCATTTTTTATGGCAGCTTTAACAAAGTTCCAGTCACGAGTATGCACTATTTTAGTATGCTTGCGTAGATGGAATGGTAAATAATATTTTGACACTATTGTGCTAGAGTTATTCCATTTTCCTCCAAAGCGATCTACGAACCAAGGCATCGGCAGAGGAGCTACTTTTAATTTTTCTTGAATATTATAAAGCTTTGTAAGTGCATCTTCCGGTTTTCTCGGCTGAAATGGAAGTAAAAAATTAACAGGATTAAAATTTTTTTTCCCAAGGTAAGTCAATACTGCTGAGTAACCGAGATTTGCAGCCGCATTAGCAGAATGTGCAACCTGCACTAAGCTAGCTATGTTAGCTTGAGGTAAGACATTTCTAGTAAAAAAAACATAGTATTGTGACATCTTATTTCCTACTTGCTCATCTGCCTTTTTACAGTGTTTTCCATAACTTCTAAGATTTTGAGAATATTAGTAGCCGAGTGAAATGATTCTTTGATTAATTCCTCTCGCTCTTCTTGAGAATCTACCAAGTCGTCCACAAGTAATTTCAGAAAACCAATCATGGGGTTAAGGCGAGTACGAACTTCATAAGAACTTCTAATTAAAGCTTCATCGCGAGCTGCTTCTTCGGCAAATTGCATATAGTAGAGACGAGCATAATAACCGCCTTTTCCTAAAAGTTGGTCGTGAGTACCAATTTCCACTACTCTGCCGCGATCGATCACAGCAATTTTATGAGCTTTTTGGACTGTCGAGAGGCGGTGAGCAATTACCAGAGTTGTGCGATCGCAACTCAACTTATCCAGAGCTTCTTGTACAGATCGCTCTGAAACGGTATCCAAAGCACTGGTTGCCTCATCTAAAATTAAAATCTCTGGATTTTGTAGCAAAGCCCTAGCAATTGAGATTCTTTGACGCTGACCTCCAGACAAGATCACGCCGCGATCGCCAATCTGCGTATCTAATCCTTGCGGTAACTGCTCAATAAACTCGTAAGCATTCGCTCGTTTAGCAGCTTCAATAATTTCATCTTCTGTCGCTTTTTCTCTGGCGTAAGCAATATTTTCCCGTACAGAAGCATTAAATAAAAACGTATCTTGACTAACAATTCCCATAGCTTTTCTCAAGCTTTTTATATTGAATTCTCGGATATCTTTACCATCTATTGTGATGCAGCCAGAAGTAGGATCGTAAAATCTAGGTAATAAATCCGCCAAAGTTGACTTACCAGAACCCGAACTTCCTACCAAAGCTAAAGTAGTACCGTGAGGGAGAAATAAATCAATTTCATTAAGAACTAAATGATCGTGGTTGGGATAAGCAAAAGATATTTTATTAAAATGAATTCCTGACTCTAAATGAGTGTAAAATATAGAACTATTGAGCATGAATGGTTTGTCGTTGCGGTCTAGAAAATCATTCACAACCTCTACGCTCGCTGAGGTATTGGCAAATTGACTGCGAGCGCTATTTAACTGCGAAATTAAAGGAATTAGTCTAAAAAGTACCAGAAGATAGGTGAGCAAAACAGTAGAAATAGATTCTATTTCGTTAACAAATATTTTGCGACCAATAAATAAAATAAAAATGACAACAATTAGATTAACAACTTCATTGATAGGAGAAATAGCAGCATAGTTTGCTTGGGCTTGGAAATCGGCAGTTTCTCGTTTCTGAATTAACTGCTTAATTCTTTCATACTCCTTTTCTTCATTCCCAGTGGCTTTAACTAATCGAATGCCACTCAAAGTTTCCAAGACTCTAATTGAATAATCTTTAGACATTTCTGAAAGCTGCTGTCCAAAGTATTTTGCTCTGGTAATCAGGAATTGATTTGCTAAGGCGACGAAAGATAGTAAAAATGTTGAAGTTAGCGTTAGTTTCCAAGAAATTGAAATTAGCAAGCCCACAAAAACCAAAAGAGTAATTGAAGTAGTAAACATTCCTATAGCTGTACCAACTGCACTAGCAGTGCGACCAACTTCCCCACCCAGGCGGTTAATCAGATCCCCCACTTTAGTTTTAGAGTAAAAATCTAAATCTACTTCTAGCAAAAGCCGCAAGCCTGCTTCTCGTAAGTCAAAAGCCAAAGAGCGCGTTAACGAAGTCGCCACTAAAGTATTAACATAAATAGCAATATTCTTAAAAACAATTGCCAAGACAATCGCTGCTGTCATCAATGCCAAACGATGGGATTGAGGCATTTCCTCAAAAGGATACATCAGCGTTTTAATTAGAGGTGGAGCGCCGCGTAGTTCAACTGCCTGATCCAACAAATTTAGAAGCACTGGTACAATCAAAGTAGTGCTTATACCATTGAAAAAAGCTCCTGAAAAGCCTAGCATCACAGTCAGCAAAATCCTACCGGGATATCGTTGGGCAAATTTTAGGAGTAGCTTATTTGCAGACATGGTGGGTTCTCAGCTAAACAGTACCAGACATCAAATTCTCCATAGATTACAGCAAGTTACCAGACTCCATCTAGCAACTTAAAAATTACCTGATTCGATCTGCAATTAGGTCGGAAAGTATAGATGCCATTGCCTGAATACTATATCTCTCTACACATCTTTGCCTAGCTTTCATTCCTTGAGAATTCGCAGATGCCTGATTCTTAAATATCCATTGAATTTTCTGGGAAATTTGAGATGGAGAACTAGGCTCAACCAAATAACCTGTAGCACCTAAAATTTCTGGAATATCTCCCACTCGTGTAGACAAAATTGGCTTAGCCATTGCCATGCCATCCGTCAACTTTAGTGGAAATTGGGCCACTGCTGTAGGAGTATCTCGCTGAGGAACGACTACAATATGAGCAGCCGCTATCACCCCAGGCATTACCTCGACAGGAAACTTTGGTAATTTAATAATCCAACGTCCCCATTGTTGCACAAGTCTATCGTCATAGTCATCATAAGGGCTGCCACCTACAATCACTAACTTTAAATCTGATTCATTTAACTCCTCCAGCGCCATTAAAACATCCTCAACGCCCTTGTGAGGTCGCGGTGCACCCGGAAACATCAAAATTCGATACCCGGAGAGACCATAACGCTCTCTACTTATTTCTGGATTATACTTAGCGGGATCGAACATTTCAGTATCTTTGCCATTGGGTAAATATATCCCACCAAAACGCTGTTGCAAAAACTTACTATTTACAGTGATCGCATCAGCACGAGCTATCAATTTTTCCATCCACTTGATATATAGTGGATGATCTAGCTGTTTCAACTGACCATTTTTCTTAAAAATATCTCGATACAATTGTTTGAGAGAAGGACTATACTCCCACCGATCTCCACCATACCAGCTCAGTTCCCAGTCATCAATATCTAAGATTACTGGACGGCGATCTTGCAGCTTTTTTAATAGAGATAAGCCAAAGCTAGCTGGCTTAGGTTTAACTGCGTAAATAATATCTCCATCTATTTTTTTTAAATGTTGTTTAATTGCTCCCAAAAACTCAGGATAGTTCTTTCCCGGTGCAGCATAGAGGGGAATATTCCTGGGAGGAGTAGCATAAAGTTCTTTGCCGAATTGAAATCCGACAACTTCTACCTCATAATTTAGTTCGATCAGAGCTTGAGCAAGGAGAAAGGCACGAAGTGCTTCTGCTCCCGACAAATCGCTCACGACTAATGACACTTTCACTCTTGTTATTTATGGGAAATTTGATTTATTTTCCCGCTTAATAGAGATTTTGTCAATATTGATAAATACCACAGTACTTTTATCTTATACGCCAAGGATTTTTTAGTTGATTGGGCAATAGAAATTTAGCGCCACGATCGAAAATTCTAGTAAAGAGCGATCGCGTCACATTTTTTGCATACTGAGGTCGGTAAGGATAGGTACAGTGTAGTACCTTAACTGGCTCATGAATACTGTACAATTCTTTCCACTTATCTAGATAATTATAACAGGGTGGCAAGATTTTCATCGTCGGTTTTACAGTTTCAATGGCAGCAGCAAAAGCACCTTGATCTTTTAACAATAACAGATGTTGATGGGCAATAACAAGCTGAAAATATTGGTGGAAATGCTGAAATAAAATCTCAACTTGGCTACTTTTTATAAACGCCATAAAACCGCCGTTGTATTGAATACTATTTTCTTGAAGCGGTAGTCCAATGGATTGTAGAGTCGGCAAAATTTCTTGCTTAACTCTCAACAAGTTTGAAGCTTTAGCAATCGAAGGTTGAACATCTTCTGTCACCAAAAAATCAACTTCATCTAAATCATCGAATACTTCATTTATTGGCGATAGCAGACAAATATCACAATCCATATATATCGTTTTTTCAAAAGGGGATTCTTGATATAAAAGCATCTTAGCTTCTCGCGAAGCCAAAACGGGATTTTCACTAGAGGGTGCTGGTTTCAAGATGACATTCCCAAAAGCCTTAAGCAAAGGATATAAAATCCAAGGGATTCTATCTACCAAAATGATAATTTTTTCTTGGTGAAACTTCCTCACAGAAGCCAAAAAATGAATGCAATCCTGAAAGGAGTAAAGACCTGTTAAAATAGTAATAAACCCTTTTTTTTCTAATTTCATAATTCCCGTTATTTACCTTTTTATTTTAACTTCTATGTAGTCAAGATTTTCAGCGCTTTATTTTAATCAAAAAAGTAGTTCAATATTTGATATAGTATTAATCAGTGCGTCCATTCCCAAAAACTCTCACTCCAATCATCTCGGTAATAGAAACTTCCTTTCCATTCATAAAAATGGACAAAATCATTTAAGTTAACTTCTTTATGGACATCTCTAATCATGTACAGTGGTTTATTGCCATAAAAAGAAGCCCACATAGTATAACTGCTCGGTGCCCCGATAATATAGTCGCACTTAGCTAAAGCATACATATCTTCAATTAAATGATTGTTGCCAAAAATATAGTTAAACTGCTCAAATAAACTGCTTTCTTGCTTTAGGTTAGAGCAGATTAAAAATTTGATGTTTTTACCTATAAATAGGTTTTGAACGGAGTTCATTACTTTGATATATTGCTCAGTTTGATAAAAGTATCTTCCTTTTTGGTGTTGAGCGTAATCACCCTGACGAATATGCACTCCGATGACAATATCAGAGTCAATTCTGATATTTGACATCAGACTATTTACATGATACTGATATTTGTCTAGGGGAGTAAAGTAGGCTCTAATTTGAGGAGCATAATCGTATAATTTTTTTGTGTCTTCTACAAACCATCCATCTCGAAACAACCAGCCTTTAAAACAAAATATAGATCTTTGCTTAAGTTCGTTTTTATCTTGATAATTATTCCAATTAAAAGGCTTTTCTCGGCTAATTTCTTTGACTTTCACAATTCCTTTTTCAGTTAAATAACGGGCGATAGTATAAAATTTACTACGAATAAACTTATTCCCTTTTATGGTAATAGCCAGAGGGGGATAGCAACATGAAAAATCCCTAGCACTACCTTGAAAGAAATCAGCATATTCTTCAAAAGCTGGATTAATAACCCTTAGATTATTCTCAATCGCAAAAGCAATAAAATTAGCAAAAAGTAGCAATCTATTACCCAGTTGCCCAGATTTTGCAGCAATTACTAGCATATTTGATTTTCTCCACTTTTAACTAATTTTATTTAATGCTAGCTATGACGCTGTTGATGCCACTGCCAAGCATGAGATACGATATTATCTAAATCTGGATATTCAGGAATCCAACCCAGAATCTGTCTAGCTTTCTCACTACTTCCAACTAAAATAGGCGGATCTCCGGGGCGGCGATCGCACTCTAAAGCTTTTATTTCTCGCCCCGTTATTTTTCGCGCCATTTCTATCACCTCTTTAACTGAAAATCCACCTCCATTACCTAAGTTAAAAAAGTCCGACTTCCCACCCTTTAATAAATATTCTAACCCTAAAATATGAGCAGATGCTAAGTCATTAACATGAATATAATCCCGAATACAAGTACCGTCAGGGGTATCATAATCCGTGCCGAAAATCGAGATAGAATCTCGCTTACCCAAAGCAGTTAGTAGCACTAAGGGGATGAGATGAGTTTCTGGGTTGTGATCCTCTCCTAACAACCCATTCGGATCGGCACCGGCAGCATTAAAGTAGCGAAAGCTAACAGATTTCAAGTTATAAGCTGCATCAAAATCTGATAATATGCGTTCTACCATTAACTTAGTAGCACCATAAGGATTGATGGGATTTTGGGGGTGATCTTCCGTTAGGGGAACCTTATTTGGCACGCCATAAGTCGCACAAGTAGAAGAAAATACAAATTTATTGACACCAGCAGCTAACATCGCTTCCAAAAGGGTGAGAGTTCCTACTACATTATTGCGGTAATATTTGGCAGGATCGGTGACAGATTCGCCTACATAGGCATAGGCGGAAAAGTGCATTACTGCTGTAATATTATGAGTGGCAAATAAACGATCTAAAAGGCTGCGATCGTTGGTATCTCCAACTATTAATTTTACCTGTAAAACTTTTTCGACTAACTCTTGATGCCCGTAAACTAAGTTGTCTAAAATTACTAAGTCATAACCTGCTAGTTTCAGTGCTAGAACGGCGTGAGAGCCAATATATCCAGCTCCACCTGTCACTAAAATAGTTCCCTTTTCTGTGTTCATTTTTGCCTCTGTTACTTTTGTGTTCTTATCTAATTTTCGGGGTGGAAACAGAACTTACGCATTAGTTATTTAAGGTTTATCTCCGGGCGATATAATTGCTGGAAATATGACTTTACTAAAAAATAGGAGCGTAAGTCATAGATAATTTTAAACTTTAGTCAACGAACTTGAGCCGACCGATTTGGATATAGTCAAATATGCGGTTAATTTGATGGCGTTGTTCTTCAGTGATTTTGTCATCAGAAAGTAGGGCCGAAGTCAGCAGGAGATGGTCTCGGCGACTGAGTTTACCTGATGAGGTGATTCGCTCTATCATGTGATAAATACCTAAGTTTGATCTGTTTTGAGGTGTTCGCAACATAGAGTCTTCTCTTTGAGCTAGCCCTTTGCAAAGGCTCTGAGCCAGAATTGGTTTAACCGCAGCAGGTTCATAAATTACCAGTATACAAGCACGCTCTGCTAGGATTTTCTATTATTCAGTTTTAGTTGTAGATCGGAGCATATTTTTAGTAAAATAAATAAAGTTGAACAAAGCTGAGGGGCAATTTTCATGGAGGTTTACAGGTTGCCGATACTGTCGGACAACTATATTTTTTTACTCCACGATCGCGATCGCAACATTGCAGCCGTAGTCGATCCGGGACTTGCACAGCCAGTATTGCAGCAACTTCAAGCACTTGGAACCCCATTAACAGCAATTTTCAACACTCACCACCATAACGACCACATAGGCGGTAACTCAGAACTGTTGCAACGCTTTCCCTACGCCAAAGTTTATGCCGGAATCAAAGACCGAGGCAGAATCCCTGGAGCCGAGGTATTTTTAGAAGATGGCGATCGCGTCAGTTTTGCCGCTCAAACTGCCCAAATCTTCTTCGTACCCGGACATACCAAAGCTCACATTGCCTATTATTTTCCCCCCAACCACCCCAAGGAGAACGGGGAATTATTCTGCGGCGACACCCTATTTGCTGGTGGCTGTGGTCGTGTCTCTGAAAGCACGCCAGACCAAATGCTAGCCTCCCTCAACAAACTGCGAGCTTTACCAGATAATACTAGAGTCTGGTGTGCCCACGAATACACCCTCAAAAATCTGCAATTTGCCCTGACAGTAGATCCCGATAACCCAGATTTACAGCATCGCTTCGCCAAAGTCAAGGCTGCCAGAAATCGCTCGGAGGCAACCATACCCTCGACGATCGCACTAGAGAAAAATACCAATCCATTTCTACGATGCGATCGCCCCAACCTCCAATCAGCCACCAACAGCAAAGATCCTACACTAACCTTTACCCGTCTACGGCGGATGAAAGATCAATTTTAATGTGCGATCGCTAACAGCAAGCAACCTCAAAAGCCCAACACAATTTTTATTTTTATATATTTTTCCCCCTGCTCCCCCTGCTCCCCCGCTCCCCCGCCCCCCCGCTCCCTTGCCATCCTTACCCAAACTTCGATAATATAAAGAGTTCGAGTTACAAAAATACAGGAATCACCGTGAGCAAGCGCGTCCAATTAGTCTTAAATAAGGATGTCACCAAACTAGGAAAAGTTGGAGACCTAGTAGAAGTAGCCCCAGGCTACGCCCGCAACTACCTACTGCCCCAAGGAATCGCCTATCGTACAACCCCAGGCATTCTCAAGCAAGTAGAACGCCGCAGAGAGGCCGAAAGGCAGCGTCAGCTTGAGCTCAAGCAACAAGCTGAAACCCGCAAAAAAGCCCTCGAATCCGCCCCCACTTTCATCATCTCCAAACAAGTCGGCGAAGGTGAGGCAATTTTTGGTACAGTCACCACCCAAGAAGTTGCAGAGTTGATTTTCAACACCACTGGACAAGAAATAGATCGACGCGGTATTCACTTACCTGAAATTCGCAAAACAGGTTCCTACAAAGCTGAAATCAAGCTTCACGCAGATGTTAATGCCGAAGTAGAAATTCAAGTTGTGTCTTTGTAGGCATTGGGATCAAATTATTGATGTCAACTTAACGTTAAACCGAATGTCCAGCAGGGGTTTTAACCCCTGCCTCATAGATTTAGTCCTCTTAAGAGGACTAATACTTAGGATTTACGCAGGGACAAAAAAATTATGTTATTTTCTCCTCTCATATCAAACTTTCATAACTAATGTCCAGACGTGATAATTTACATTTATCCCTGCGCCGCACTCTCGAAAAAGATGGGTGGACGATTACGGATGACCCGTTAATTTTAGTCTTAGAACAAACGCTCTTGAAAGCTGATTTAGGAGCCGAAAAGTTTTTTGCCGCAGAAAAAGAAGGACGTAAAATAGCTGTGGAAATCAAAGACTTCGATTCCCCTTCAGTCATTAATGAACTGGAAAAAACGATGGGGCAACTTCAGCTTTACCAATGGGCTTTGGAGAACCAAGAACCCGAACGACAGTTGTTTTTAGCCATCAGTCAAGTCGTCTATATTCGACACTTCCAAAAACCAATTTTTCAGTTAGCCGTCCAGAGGAATAGAATTAACTTATTAGTTTACGAACCAGAGCGGGAGGCTATTGTTCAATGGAGCGCCCATTAAGTTATGCAGATATCCTGAAAAAAACGCTGCAAGAGGCAACGCGAACCCAACCTCGCTTACAAGCGATTCAGCTTTATCCTGTCTGCGATACCGATTCCGGTCACTTTTTGATTCTAGCTACAGGCTGGGATAAGCAACGCTGGCTTGACACCATTCTGTTTCACGCTCGCTTGGTTGATGTTCAAGTCATCATTGAAGAAGATAACTTCGAGGAAGGGTTAACCTCTGCACTTATTGCCGCAGGTATCCAAGCAGAGCATATTGTGACGAGCCTTAATTATCAAAGTGGTGCTAGTCCAGTGGTGTTTCAGGTGGTATGAAGTATTCCTGTCTTATCCCTCTTTTGTCACTTTGGTCAGAGAAAAAGGCTTTATTCTTGCAATATCTGGATTTTAGCCATTCTTAATAATTTATTCTTCGCAAGGCGAAAGCCTTACAAACAATTAGTTCCATAAAATTATCTACGGAGAGTGATAAAAGATGATTAACAACCCTCCTCAGCAATTTACCTCTCTTGCTTCTCCACCGCCACCAACTCATAAATTATCAAGAAAAAGATTTTAAGGGGTAGAAAATTATGCGAAACTTAGAATAGAGAACTTCGACTATTACAAGGTGACAAATGAGTGAATTAATGCCAACCAATATCGAAGCAGAAGAGGCAATTTTAGGAGGCATACTAATTGACCCCGAAGCCATTTCGCGGATTGCCGAACTTCTCCGCCCAGACTTTTTTGCCATTACCGCCCATCAAGTCATCTACAAAGCCGCCCTCGACCTCTATTTTGAAGGCAAACCCACCGACTTAATGACCCTCACCACCTGGCTTGCTGACCGCAACAAATTAGAGCAAATAGGTGGACAAAGCAAGTTAGCACAACTGGCAGAACGCACAGTTTCAGCAGTCAATATTGACCAATATGCCATATTAGTTGAAGATAAACATATTCGCCGCAAATTAATTCACGCTGGCAACGAAATTGTCCAATTAGGTTACGAGACAGCCACAGAATTACCAATAGTTTTAGACAAAGCCGAACAAAAGATTTTTAACATCACTCAAGACCGTCCGCAGCAAGATTTAGTTGCCATCAGCGAGACTGTAAACGTCATTTCTCAAGAGTTAGAAAATCGCAATGAAGGTTTAACCTTACCCGGTATCCCCTGCGGCTTTTATGACCTCGATGCCATGACCGGAGGCTTCCAGCGTTCTGATTTAATTATCGTTGCTGCTAGGCCATCAATGGGCAAGTGTATTGCCTTTGACACTCTAATAGTGCAAAAAGATGGTAGCGTTTCTACCATTCAAGAAATCTATCAGCAACATCAAGAACATCAAACAAAATTATTAACATTAGGCAAAGATTGGAAATTTCAGATAACTCAACCCTCTGCCTTTATAGATGATGGCATCAAACCTACATTTCGAGTAACTACCAAACTTGGGAGGTTTGTAGAAACAACAACTACTCACCCCTATTTAACTATCAAAGGATGGCAACAACTTGCAGAACTTAAAGTAGGCAATAAAATTGCAGTTCCTCGCAAAATTGATGTCTTTGGCACAGAAAAAATTCGTCCCTGCGAAGTTAAGTTATTAGCTTATTTAATTGGTGATGGTTGTCTGGTAGATACAACACCAGAATTTACTAATAATCATCCTTTAATTCAAGCAGATTTTACCCAAGCTGCTCAAGAATTCGCCGATTTAAAAGTTCGCAAGGAAGTGAGAGAAAACAAAGCTACAACCCTTTATGTATCCTTAAGCCAAGGTAAGAAAAATCCTTTAACTGCATGGTTAGAAAAATTGGAACTGTGGCAGAAAGATGCTCACAATAAAACAGTACCATTCCTAATATTTAGGTTGGATAAATCACAAATTGCTTTATTCCTTAACCGCCTTTTTTCAACTGATGGCTGGGCAACAGTTTTAACTAGCGGTCAGGCGCAATTAGGCTATTGCTCAGTTAGCGAAAAACTAGCTAGACAAATACAACATTTATTGCTAAGATTTGGTATAATTGCCAAGCTTAAAAAGCGTTATATCAAATATAAAAACACTCATAGAATAGCTTGGCAATTAGATATTACTGATACCCAATCCATCAAAACATTTATTTCAAATATTGGAATTTTCGGCAAAGAAGATGCTGTAACAAAATTAGAAGCAGCCTTAGCCAACAATCAATACAAGACTAACCGCGATTTAATTCCGATTGAAATCTGGGAAGAAATAGCCGCAGTAAAAGGTAATGAACCTTGGACTATTTTAGCACGGCGGGCGGGAATTAAGGGCTACACAAATATTCATGTAGGCAAGCGTTCGCTATCGCGCGAACGGCTTTTTATCCTGGCAACTGCCTTAGAAAATCTACCATTACAACAATTAGCAACCAGCGATATCTACTGGGATGAAATTGTATCAATAGAACCGATGGGATACAAACAAGTCTATGATTTAACCATTCCCGAAACGCACAACTTTGTTGCTAATGATATCTGCGTTCATAACACTGCATTCTGTACAAATATTGCCCATAATATCGCGGCTGCTCAGAAATTGCCAATAGCTATTTTTAGCTTAGAAATGTCAAAAGAACAGCTAGTACAGCGCCTTCTTTCCAGTGAAGCCGGAATCGAAAGTAATCGCCTGCGTTCTGGTAGAATTAGTCAAAACGAATGGGCTCCTATAAGTAGCGCGATTGGTTCCCTATCAGAATTGCCAATTTTCATTGATGACACTCCCAATCTTACTGTTACAGAAATGCGCTCTAAAACTCGTCGCCTGCAAGCAGAACAAGGCGGAGCTTTAGGATTAATATTACTAGATTACTTGCAATTAATGGAGGGAAGTAGCGATAATCGGGTGCAAGAATTATCTCGAATTACGCGAAGTCTGAAAGGTTTAGCGCGGGAACTCAGCGTGCCAATTATTGCTTTATCTCAGTTAAGTAGAGGTGTAGAAGCGCGGACAAATAAGCGACCGATGATGTCAGATTTGAGAGAAAGCGGTTGTTTATCTGGGGATAGCTTGGTGACATTAGCTGACAATGGTACACAAGTACCAATTCGAGAATTAGTAGGAAAGTCTGGCTTCGCAGTTTGGGCGATCAATGAAGCTACAATGCAGTTAGAAAGAGCAATTGTTAGCAATGCTTTTTCTACTGGTTTAAAGCCTATATTGCGGCTAACAACTCGCCTTGGACGCACCATTCAAGCAACTAGCAATCACAAATTTTTAACCCTTAATGGTTGGAAACGTTTGGATGAATTAGAAGCTGGTTCCCGTCTTGCTCTTCCTCGCTGTTTGCCTAGTCAATCTTTACAATATGCTATTCCAGCCATGCAACAGAATGGTATTACTACACGCCAGATGCAAGCTATGCTTGGCAACAAATATTGTGGTACAACTATTTATAAACAAAATTTTAGCCGTGAGCGAGCAGAAAAATTAGCTCAAGCAGTAAAGTCTGATGAAATTACCCGTTTAATTAATAGCGATGTTTACTGGGATGAAATTATTTCTATAGAACCTGATGGTGAAACCGAAGTTTATGATTTAACAGTTCCTAAATTTCATAACTTTATTGCCAATAATATTGTTGTTCATAACTCAATTGAGCAAGACGCGGATTTAGTGATTATGTTGTACAGAGAAGAATATTATAATCCCGATACACCTGACAGAGGCATTGCAGAAGTTTTAATTACAAAACATCGGAATGGGCCTACAGGAATAGTAAAATTAATATTCGATCCACAATTTACTCGATTTCGTAATCTGGCAGTTCCCAGACGGTCATAAGTTCCCAAAAAACTGAGAGCTGCCAAATGTTGACTTCTTAGCCAGCGATTTTCAACAATTCCACATCGAAAATTAGAGTAGCATTAGGAGGAATTACCCCACCAGCACCACGAGCACCATAACCCAATTCGGGGGGGATAATTAACTTGCGACGGCCGCCAACTTTCATCGTGCCCACGCCTTCATCCCAACCTTTAATTACCTGACCCACCCCAATTTTAAACTGGAAAGGACTACCGCGATCGCGCGAACTGTCAAACTTAGTTCCGTTTTCCAGAGTCCCCGTATAGTGAACTATCACCGTCTGGCCAGTTTTTGGCTCCGCACCATCTCCCTCTTTGATTTCAGTATATTTCAAACCGGAAGATGTAGTAATTGTCTTTTCAGTATTTTCAGTCATATTATTGCCAGCGATAGTAGCTGGTGCATCTGGTATTGTAGCCTCAGCTACTAGCAAATTGCTTTGATTTAAAGACGTTTCAACCTCCGTCTTAATCACAGTCTGGGGTTGAGGTTTGGTAACAACGGCTGCAATGGCTTGTTGTCGGCTACCGCTAAATTGAGAGATTACCAGCACCGCACAGCATACTAACATTACCCCCAAGCTGATCAGAATTCCTTGCAAAATTCAGTCCTCCTTATTCCAGTGATACAATCCCATCTTTAGGCTCCGCTTGGGAACACATAGCCATCGAAATTAGAGTCAGAGCTGACTTTGAGATTGATATCAGCAAATACAAAAATTAGCTATACCAGCCTCATGCTTACTCCTTCCGAGATGATGGGAATAACCAAAAGTTATCCTATCACAGTACAAAAATTACTCAACTACTCTCACTAAACTTAACGCCAGAGGCGATTTTCTAAATCCCGCACCTGACGCTCCAAACGGTCGAGCCGTCCCCGTAACTCATCCATTTCTGATTGCCGAGGGACTCCTATATCTTGCATCATATTCCGCAGTTGCCTCTGCATCTGCGCCTCCCAGTTACCCTGCTCCGATTTAATCTGTTGCATCATATCATCTACCAAGGTTTGGGCCTGCTCAGAATTAAGTTTGCCATCTTGAACCAATTGCTCGCTCACTTCCTGTAATTTCTCCGTCACCAAGGAAGTAGTGCCAATGCCGAGCATGATCAGTTGCTTGAGTAAGTTACTGTTATCCATAAGGTTTTGCTGCTATTAGGAGCATTGATTGGGTGCTATCTTAGGCCGCGTACAAAGGCGATCGAGGCATCTGTACAATTGAAGTTAAATCAAAGTCGGCCTACATTTCTATTTTGGGGTATCTGCCGATCGCCTGCGACTCCAGCCTAGAAGTCAATGTTCGGAAAACCGCCAGTATATCCATCCTGAAAGCATACAGATTGCGGATTTTTGATTTTCGCTTTTGAACTGAAAAACCCTCACCATGCCACATTGTCCCCGTTGTAGCCAACCTGTAGACGCTTCTGCGATCGCCTGTCCCCATTGTCAAATTCCTCTTAAAGCATACGGTCATCCGGGTATCCCTCTCCACCGTTCCCAAGGAGAAGAATATCTCTGTACTACCTGCCTCTACCACGAAGACGACACCTGTAACTTTCCGCAACGTCCCTTTGCCCAAGATTGTACGCTTTATCACGATCGCTCTGAACCAATTTTGCCCCTCAGCAGTCAATACATTAGTGGCAGTTGGCCCCAACTTGTCAAAAGCTGGTGTCAGCGCAATATCTTTTGGTTATTCCTGCTCGGTCTGGTAATTGTCAGTCTACTATTATCTCTTTGATTAAAAAGAGGGGCTAGGGGCTACGATGCTCAGGGCTAGGGAAAGAGAGGGGGGAGGGGGAGATGGGGAAGATGGGGAAGATGGGGGAGATGGGGAGGATGGGTAATTAGCCATTAGCCATTAGCCATTAGCCATTAGCCATTAGCCATTAGCCATTAGCCATTAGCCATTAGCCATTAGCCATTAGCCATTAGCCATTAGCCATTAGCTATTAGCCATTACCAATTACCAATTACCAATTACCAATTACCAATTACCAATTACCAATTACCATGAGCAATGTATTGGGAATCGACGGCGGTGGCACTAAGACTACTTGCGTCTTAATGGACGAAACTGGTAAAATTATTGGACGCGGTGAGGCTGGCCCGTCTAATTATCAAAGTGTAGGAGTTGATACAGCAAAACAATCGATTCAACTAGCCATAAAAAACGCAGTTTTAGCTGCAAAATCAGAGCAAAATTTACCCATAAAAGCAATTTGTTTGGGCTTAGCAGGTGTTGGTCGGCCCCAAGATATCAAAATTGTAGAAGATATTGTAGAAGATTTGGTAACGCAGTTACAATTGTGGAACAACTTACCAATTAAATTTTTATTAAAACCTGAAACTACCTTAATTTGTAATGATAGCCAAATTGCTTTAGTCGGCGGTATTGGCAAACCCATCGGCATCGCTGTGATTGCAGGTACAGGCTCTCATATTTTTGGTCAAAACCATCAGGGAAAAACTAAACGAGTAGGCGGCTGGGGATATATTTTAGGCGATGAGGGTAGCGGTTATGACATAGCAATTCAAGGCTTAAAAGCAGCTTTAAAATCTTTTGACGGGCGCTTAGAATTTACCACTCTCACAGAACAGTTTAAAATTAATCTTAATCTTAAAAACATAGAAGATTTAGTAGAAGTAGTGTATCGGCGTGGGTGGGGAGTTAAAGAAATTGCAGCCTTAGCACCAATTGTAGACAGAGAAGCAGCAGCAGGCGATCGCATAGCATTAAACATTATTGACAACGCCGCCACAGAATTAGCCTTAGCAACACAAGTGGCAATTTCAGCCCTGTTTGACAAAACAGAAGCTTATGAAATTGTTACTATAGGAGGTGCGTGGAAAGGTACGGCAAATTTGCGAGAGAAGTTTGAAGATTCTATAAGTGCGATCGCTCCCTTAGCAACTATAATTTGGCCGCGCCATGAACCGGCCTGTGGTGCAGCGCTGTTAGCAATAAGCGCTCTCAATCGATATAACAGTTCTTAATGGGGTAGGTATTTCTCTTAATTAGCCGTTAACAGTTAACAGTTAACAGTTAATTCAGCAACTAATTTATCAGCCGTGCGTCTTTAATTACTTTAGATTGCTTGTAATAAGGAGACATTTTTCATGTTTACTTCTAATCAATGGCACTCCCGAACAGTGGCGATATTAGCATTAGGTATCCTAGTAGGAGCCGCAGCACCAAATGTTGCACCTGCTCCGGCTACAGCTCAACGCATTTCGCCATATATTGATGCTAGAATTCCCGCAGGGACGACTATCCCAGTTAACTACGAAAAGGATAAAATTATCGTCACTCCCGACGAAACTGCACCTTTAACCCTCACAGTTGCGCGAGATATTAGATCGTCCCAAGGTAGAGTATTGATTCCCGCTGGTAGTGAAATTGTTGGTCAACTACAACCTGCTAGAAGAGGTTCCCAATTTGTTGCTAAAGAACTGCTTTTAGGGCGCAATAAACGCTATCGTATTAACGCCAATTCCAGAGTTGTCACCAGAACCGAAACTGTAGAAAGAGGAGCTAATACAGGTTCTATTGTCAAGGGTGCAGCAATTGGTGCGGCGGCGGCGGCGGCGATTTCAGGGATTACGGGAGACAAAGCGATCGCCACTGAAGAGGTTTTAGGGGGTGCAGGAATTGGCGCGATCGCGGGAGTATTGTTCGGTCGAAAAAAAGTTGATGTCGTCGTCATTCGCCCCGAACAAGACTTAGGATTAACAGTACGCTCTGAGCTCGTTTTGCGGTAAGGGGAGGATGGGAAGGATGAGGGAGATGGGGGAGATGGGGAGGATGGGGAGGATGAGGGAGATGGGGGAGATGGGGGAGATGGGGGAGATGGGGAGATGGGGAGGATGGGGAGGATGGGGGAGATGGGGAGGATGGGGGAGATGGGGAGGATGGGGGAGAGAGGGGAGATGGGGAAGGTAAGTAGGAGAGATTATTAACAATTAACAATTAACAATTAACAATTAACAATTTTGATTAATATAGCAACCGCGCTAAGACGGTTAGGACACTCACTTATGGCTGAAACTATTGATTCTATGTCCCCTCTTCCCCTCTTCCCCATCCTCCCCATCTCCCCCATCTCCCCCATCCTCCTCATCTCCCCCATCTTCCCCTAGCCCCTAGCCCCTAGCCCCTCTTTAGTAATTTTGTATCTTAGTTAGCAACATCTGACATCCGCATTTGATTGTATACCGTATATCCACCCATCATTCGTCACCTTTAAATTAAATGATAGAAGCGAATACCGATCTCGCCGTAGAGGAAATTCCGACCACAGAAAATTCTGTCAGACCATCAGAGCTACTCTATGGTTTAACAGACAAACCGCCTGTTGGAGAAGCAATTTTCGTGGCATTTCAGCACGTTCTGGCTGCTTTCGTGGGCATTATTACTCCGCCATTAATTATTTGCACCAGTTTGGGATTAGATGCCGCGAATACAAGCTATTTGATCAGTATGTCGCTGTTTGCGTCTGGGATCTGTACATTTATTCAATGTAAGAAAATTGGACCTATAGGATCGGGATTGTTGAGCCTTCAGGGTACGAGCTTCGCTTTTCTAGGGCCGATTTTAGGCGTTGGCACTGTGGCATTGCAGGGAGGTAAAACACCTGAGCAGGCGCTAGCATTAATTTTTGGCGTTTGCTTCTTTGGCTCTTTTGTCGAAATCATTCTCAGTCGATTTCTGCATTTGATGGATAAAATCATCACGCCAGTTGTCTCTGGTACGGTGGTAATGATTATTGGGCTGGGCTTAATCAAGACTGGAATTACCAGTTTGGCTGGTGGAGCGGCTGCATTAGCAAAAAATGATGGTTCATTTGGAAGTTGGCAGAACCTCGCTCTCGGAGGTACGGTACTTCTGTTAGTTGTGGTACTCACCCTATCAAGAAATCGATATCTGCGGATGGGGGCGATCGCGATCGGACTTGGGGTTGGCTATATCATCTCGCTGTTTCTGGGCATTGTCGATTTTAGTTCTTTAAGCAAGCTGCCCGCCTTTAGCTTACCAATTCCGTTTCGCTATGGTATGAGCTTCGACTTTGCTGCCTTCGTCCCATTTATCCTGTTGTATGTGCTGACAGCGATTGAAACGGTTGGAGACTTAACTGCTACCTCTGCTGTTTCTAAGGAACCCGTTAAGGGTGCGCTTTACATCCGGCGCATTAAGGGTGGAGTGCTCGGTGATGGAGTCAACTCGCTGATTGCTGCTGTGCTAAATACCTTCCCAAACACAACCTTTAGCCAAAATAATGGTGTGATTCAAATGACAGGAGTTGGTAGTCGTTATGTCGGCTTCTTTGTCGCTGGGATTTTTGCTATTCTAGGCTTGCTCCCGATTGTGGGCGGTGTGTTTCAAGCGATTCCCCAGCCTGTCTTGGGTGGTGCGACACTGGTGATGTTCGGCTCGATCGCTGTTGCTGGGTTGGGAATTGTTGCTTCGGCAGGATTAGATCGGCGATCGATGATTATCGTGGCTGTTTCTCTCGGCTTAGGCTTAGGGGTGGTATTCATGCCTCAGATTTTTGCTAATAAGCCACCACTATTTAACAACCTTTTTGGTTCTGCTATTTCCACTGGGGGGTTGACTGCGATGCTTCTCAGTTGGCTGTTACCTAACAATGAGAGTTTGGTTTCTCCTGAGACAGATCCATCGGTCTAACGGTTATACTTTCTAATGGTTATACTTTGGGTAGATCGTCTCCCAAAGTTTGTCCTTAAGAATCGCCGTGTCTATGCCTACGGCAGGCTAGGCCAAAAGACGGGGAGTGTCAAACCAAGGGTAAGAGAATTTCAAATTCAGTGCCGATACCAAGTTGCGATCGCATCCTGAATCTTCCACCATGCTTAGCCGTGACAATTTGATAGCTCACGGCTAGACTTGTCTCTTTCTCAGCGCGTTTTTCTGTAGAAAAGGATTGTAGAATTCTCTGCTGTTTCCCTGAAGACATCCCCGGCCCATTGTCAGCAATACGAATAGAAACCCACCGCAGTAATGGTCTTTCGGCATCCACAGGCGGCTCTGGGGAACAAACTTCTGTAGTAATTTCAATTCTGGGTTTATGAGCTGGGTCTTTGAACACTACACCTCTAAATTCTTTCGCTAATTCCTGACTAACAGCTTCATTAATCAAGGCGTTGATGGCATTAGTCAAAATATTCATGAACACTTGGTTTAGCTGTCCTGCATAACAAGGCACTGGTGGTAAGTATCCATAATTTTTTACTACTTCTATTTCTCCTGTTAGTCGGCTCTTTAATAGCAAAACAATCCCGTCAATGACCGCGTGCAAGTCAGCGGGTTTGGGATGTACTTCATCTATGTGGCAAAAGTTTTGCAAACTTGTTGCTAATTTAGTCAGGCGTTCGGCTCCCGATCTAATACTACCAATGGTTCGCGGCAAATCTTTTTGTAAAAAATCAAATTCTATTTCTTGTTTTAGCTGGGAAATTTCTTCGGGAATCTCTGGCCAAAGGGCTTCGTAAGCAGATAGCAATTCTATTAAATTCTCGCTGTAACCTGTGACGTAAGTTAAGTTACCCCAAATAAAACCAACTGGATCTAAAATTGCGTGTGCTACGCCATCTACTAAACGCCCCAAGCTTGCCATTTTCTCACTTTGAATCATTTGAGCTTGGGCGCGTTCGTATCGCACTTGAGTTTCGATACCTCGAATTTGCCAATAGGCGATATTTAAAGCATGAACGTCTAATAATCGGTAAGATTTGGATTCCGACTGTACAGTGATGATTGGTTCTCCCTGTAATTCTGGCGATCGCCTAAAAGCCTGCTGTGCTGCAATTAAAATGGTTGTACTCTCTGGCAGAACTAGCATCTCCGTGCGAGCATAGCTGTAGAGGACTTTCAAGGGCAAGTTTAAAAACAACTCTAGTGCCTGGGGTTTGAGCAGGTACTCTAGCAGTCGCCGCCGCGACATCATCCCCACAAATTCTCCCTCTTCTGTCAAGATGACTCCAGGTAGAAGAGGATATTTTTCAAATATCTCAGTAACAGTTACTCCCAGACAGGTTGATAGTACCTGAAAATGGTAGAGGGGTAAATCCCGGAGGGTGGACTCCAGAGAGAGGTCTTGGTTGCTCGCTTCGGATAGGGATGGCCCAGACGATTTTGAATCTAATTTATTTCCCACAAACATTCTGGCTTGGCGCGAAAGCAGACGCTTCAAGGATTGGGCAGATAGAATTTGCTACCAACTTAGCGTATCATTTCAGTTCTTTTTTAGATGTTGGATTTTCAATTTGGGATTAAGCCCAATTTTGTTAAAGCTTTGGTAAGGGCGAAGCTCAAACTACTGGTAGCAAGATTTCAAATTCTGTGCCTTTACCTGGTTGCGATCGCAAATTCAGTCTACCCCTGTGTTTTTCCGTGACAATTTGATGGCTAATTGCCAGTCCCAAACCGCTGCCTTTGCCCATAGGTTTCGTGGTAAAAAAGTTATCAAATATGCGCTCCTGAATCTCTAGGGGAATGCCGGGCCCGTTGTCGCTAATCCGAATTGCTGCCCAGCTAGCACTCTCAATCTCTAAGGTTTCTGTAATAATCTCGATCTTAGGCTGCCAATTTTCGCTGCATTCTGCCTTTAATTCTTGCTCAGATGCGTGTTCTGCTAGAGCGTCGAGGGCGTTGACAAGCAAGTTCATAAATACTTGGCTCAATTGACCTGAGTAACAGTTAATCGGGGGCAGAAACCCGTACTCTTTCACCACTTTTACCGCATTTCTGAGGCGGCTTTTCAGGATCAGAAGTGTGGTATCGATACATTCATGAATGTTAGCTTCTCGGCGTTTTGTTTCGTCCATGTGAGAGAAGTTGTGCAGTCCATTGACAACTTTAAGAAGTTGCTCTGAACCAATTTGGATTCCTTCTAAAGTTAAAGGCAAGTCTTCTTTTAACCATTCAAATTCTATCTCTTCTTTAACTGTCTCTATTTTTGCAGGTGGCTCGGCTATTTCTTCTTCGTAAGCTGATAACAACTGCATCAAACTCTCAAAATAGGAAATTAAAAAGCTTAAGTTGCCCCAAATACAGTTAAGCGGATTCCTGATTTCGTGAGCCACGCCAGCTACCATCCGCCCTAAATTCGCCATTTTTTCAGTTTGGATAATTTTAGCTTGAGTTTGTTTCTGGAGCAGCAGACTTGTCAATTCGTGAATTTTTGACTGAGCGACAAGTAATTGGTGTATGTCTAAAATTCTGTAGTTCTGAGGCGCGATTTCAACCACAATCGGATCGTAAAGTAAGTCCGCTACTCTCTGCAATGATTGCTGTGTTGCTTCCACAATTAAGGTATTGCCGGGAAGAATTAAAATATCGTGACTCGAAAAGCGGTATAAAATCTCAATTGGTCGCTTGAAAAACATTTCTATCCCGTAGCGGCGGCTGATTTTTTCAAAAAAGAACCGACGGGAAATCATGCCTGCAAAATGACTCTGTTCAGTTAAAATAACTCCTGGGAGCAGGGGATGTGCTTCAAACGCTTGAGCAAGTTCTTTTGCTGACTGAGTAAATTCTATCTGAAAGTCGTAGAGCGGCAAGTCTTGGAGGGTTGATTCTAAAGATAGGTTCCGAGTACCAACTTCTGGTATCGGTAAAACTAATAATTCAGAGCCCAACTCATCCAACGCCCTCATAAATATACCTCCCTTAAGTTTTGTCTTGAGATCTGCAAGTTAGTAACTCACAATTTTTACTTGTCAATAAAATTTAAGCTGGTCTTAGCTAAAGAATTGTTATTTTTATATGCAGGTTTGACTAGCAACACATCGAAGAGTGGGTAAATAGGTTCTTTTACCCATGATATTTTGATGCTATTTCCTGAAAATATATCTGAAGATGGTTGACAGTTTGAGTATAGCCTTATTATACTGTTTTGAGTTGATTATTTTTTAATTTTCCTCCCCAAACAGCTTTTTATGGTTCTACCTCTGGCCATAAATGTTCCAACTGCCGCCGCCATGCTGCTAGAGTTTGTTCGCGGGATTCTGACCCCTGCTGCATCTCACCCATCAACCCCTCTGCATAGAAACGCTCTAAAGTTTGAAGAGTAGTTTGGATAGACTGTCCTTGACCCTTAGCGGCCTGAATAATTTGACGGATGCGGCTTTCAATCAACTCATTCCAAAACTCTGCCACTCCTTGCTGATGTAGAGAGAGCAATTGTGTGGCGGCAGAAGAAAAATCAGCAATAGTAAGACTCTGGCAATTGTGCTGAAAAACTCCCCACAAGACATTTTGGTGGATGGCATAGCGAGTTTCTAGGGTGCGATCGAAGTTAGCTTCGAGTAGTTGTTCAAGAAAAGGTTGAGCTTCAGCAACAGAAACAATTGGTATTAAGATCCGCAGCCAACTTCCATCGTCTGATAGTAAGACTAACAGCCGAAAATTAGCAGTTTCTACTTGCCAAGAATTTAAGCCTATAGCTTCTACGGCTGCACCAAATAATTCTTTAAGAGTATTGGCAATTTCTTCACAGGTCATATTAATTTGGTAATTGGTAATGGCTAATTGCTAATGGCTAATGGCTAATTGCTAATGGCTAATTGCTAATGGCTAATGGCTAATTGCTAATTGCTAATGGCTAATGGCTAATCACCCATCTCCCCCGCCCTCTTTCCCTAGCCCCTAGCCCCTAGCCCCTAGCCCCTCTTCTATGTATTTTTGTCAAAAAACCCGGTTTCTTTGGTTGGGTGGTAAGTCCTGTAATTGCTAATTGGCGAGAATGGGGGATTTTCTCCCCCATCTCCCCCATCCTCCCCATCCTCCCCATCCTCCCCATCTCCCCCATCTCCCCCATCTCCCCCATCTCCCCCATCCTCCCCATCTCCCCCTCTTTCCCTAGCCCCTAGCCCCTAGCCCCTAGCCCCTGATTACAAATTACTCTCAATTACTTGGCGGTACTGACTTTTTGGCTTAACTCCCTTGAGTTCTTCCACCAAAGCTTTATCCTTAAAAAATTGGATCGTCGGCGTACCGACGACACCAGCATTTTCAGCAATGTCTGGGTCTTGCTCGATGTCAATTTCCACATAGTGAATTTTGCCCTCAAACTCATCGGCGACTTTACTCAAAATTGGCTTGAGAGTATGGCAAGGGCCGCAGGTAGGTGAGGAGTATTTCACCATAATTAGGCGATCGCTATCGTGAAACAACTTCCGTAAAGCATAACCCCCTAAATGCCGCGTCGCAGCTAGATCGAAAGTTTCCTCCGTCTGAGCAACCTTATTTTCAGGCTTCTCAACGGGCTTTTCGGATTCCTCAAGTTGTTTGAATTCCTGGGCTAAGCCCTGCGCCGATAGCCACCTTTCCGCCAACATTGCCCCCATGCAACCACTACCAGCAGCAGTGATTGCTTGCCGAAACTCGTGGTCTTGGACATCGCCGACAGCGTAAACGCCTTCAACGCTAGTTTCTACTCCACCGTGCCGAGTCGCAATATAACCCAGCTCGTCTAATTCGATCTGGCCTTTGAAAATCTCAGTATTAGGCGTGTGACCGATCGCGTAGAACAAACCCTTAACCAGCAAATCGCTTTCTTCGCCAGTCTTGAGGTTCTTAATCCTGATGCCATCCATCTTCTCCCCAGGCACGCCCAAAACATCCACCGCCTCCGTGTTCCAGTGTACGGTAATTTTCGGGTTGCTCAAAACGCGGTCTTGCATGGCTTTAGAAGCTCGCATCTCTTCGCGCCGCACTAACATATGTACGTGAGAGCCATACTTAGTCAGGTAAATTGACTCTTCGGCGGCCGTGTCACCGGCCCCAATTACAGCCAAGTCAACGCCTTTGAAAATCGGTGTCGCACCGTCGCAAATGGCACAGGCGGAGATACCGTGACTCCAGAATGTATGTTCGCTCGGCAAGCCTAACCGTTTCGCCGTTGCTCCCGTAGCGATGACAATGGTGTGGGCTTTGATTTCCCGTTCCTCGGAGCGGATTGTAAACGGGCGATCGCTTAAGTCAACGGAAATTACGTCTTCGGTGTAGAGTTCGGCCCCCCACCGCACTGCCTGAGCTTTCATCCGATCCATTAATTCCGGCCCCGTAATCCCTTCAGGGAAACCGGGGAAGTTCTCAACTTCGGTGGTGGTCATCAATTGACCGCCGGGGATGCCGCCCATTTGATAGCCTTCAAAGACTACGGGTTTGAGGTTGGCTCGGCCTGCGTAGATCGCGGCTGTGTAGCCAGCAGGCCCTGAGCCGATAATTACTAAATTTTCTACGGTTGGGTTGGTCATAGTTCTTAGTCAAACTCATAACGACTTCGCTTAATTCTGATTATAGCGGATTTTGAGGGTGCGATCGCTATTTCTCTAAAATGTTTGATTTACTCCGCGCCTATACCACATTTAAACTTTTTAAGGCAGACTTTGGGACAAACGATAAGAATAAATAATAAAAACTGCATAGTTATTTTAAATATTAAAATTTTGTAATCATTAAGAAATGTAAATACTACAGAAATTATTGACACTATTCTCAATTATGAGACGTATTTACAGCGTTTGAGGGCTATGGTATGATTTTCATAATCAAGGGAGCAGTGTATTAAATTTAAACCAAAAATCAAAAAATCCTCTGAAACCCCCTTAAAACTGTCCAACCTGCCAAGTCAACCTATGCAAAAATCAAATTCTACCCATGCAAAAACCGCAATCAAATTGTAAATAATTATTGCGATTTCTCTGGTTGATTTGATAAGATTGCACTTTTATGTTATATTTTTATGTTTTTTAAGGTAATACCGCCCTCGCTTGCAGTCAATTACCGTCCAGAGGGCGGCGTGACGATTAATATAGGTAAGTAAAAATGGAGAAAACTAAGATATTATTTGTCTGTAGTCAGAACAAGCTAAGAAGCTTGACGGCTGAAAAGATGTATGAAAATAGTAATTATGCAGTCAAATCAGCAGGCACAGAAAAAGGAGCAAGAACCAGAGTTACAGAAGGGATGATTGGGTGGGCAGATTTAATATTTGTGATGGAGAAGCGACACAGCGATCGCCTTCGCAGTAAATTTCCAGAAAGTCTGGCAGGAAAAAAAATCATTTGCCTGCATATCCCCGATAATTACGAATATATGGAACCTGAGTTAATAGAAATTTTAGAAGCCAAACTCAGCCCCTATATCGAACTGCCAAATAACCAGAAAGATTTTATGCAGCGAGTGCTCGAACCGGAAGTAATGGACACCTGGGAAGAAGCAGTTGAGTACGACTCAATGGATTTCACAGAAGTTAATACAGATTTTGCCGAACTTGCCATAAAATTAGGGCCAATCGCGGGTAAAATTTTGGATGCTGGCACAGGTACGGCTCGTATCCCGATAATTATGCGTCAAATGCGGCCCCAATGGCAGGTAATTGGCATCGACTTGTCCGCAAATATGTTAAAAGTGGGTCAGGAAAATGTGGAAAAAGCAGGGATGCGATCGCAGATTCAGTTAGAGCTAATAGATGCAAAAAAAATGCCCTATCCAGACAATCACTTCGATCTGGTTGTTTCCAATAGTATTATCCATCATTTGCCCGATCCCTTACCATTTTTAGCAGAAGTCAAGCGAGTACTTAAACCCAATGGCGGGATACTTTTGCGAGATTTACTTCGACCTTTTGACAAGGAAGCACAAGAGAATTTAGTAGAGATGTATGCATGGGAGTGCAACCCCCATCAACAAAAATTATTTAGTGATTCTCTACAGGCAGCGTTTACTATAGAAGAAGTGGAAGTAATGATACAATCTGCGAAGTTAGAAAGCGTAAAAATTTATCAATCTTCCGATCGGCATTGGACAGCCGAACGGTATTGGAATTAAGGTCTAAGGCAGATAGAAGAGGGGCTAGGGGCTAGGGGCTAGGGGCTAGGGAAAGAGAGGGAGATGGGGAGATGGGGAAGATGGGGAGGATGGGGAAGATGGGGAAGATGGGGAGGATGGGGAAGATGGGGAGGATGGGGAGGATGGGGGAGATGGGGGAGAAAATCTGCCATTCTCCCAAATTAGCAATTGCAGAACTTACGCACCCAACCTCATAAACCGGGTTTTTTTACGAAAATACTTCGTTGTTACTCACAGATGCTCTCAAAAACCCGGTTTCTGAAGCCCCATCGTAAGTCCTAAATTACCAACTAGCAATTAGCAATTAGCAATTAGCAATTAGCAATTAGCAATTAGCAATTACCAATTATCCGAATCTATCCCTAATTCAAGCGCAAGTTGCGATATTTTTATTACCTACCAACCCCAAGTACCAGGCCCACCTTTAAACGGCCCAACAATATCCTGAGTAATCCAACCCCCATAAAAATCGCCCAATTGCCCTTTTACCAATTCCCCATCCACATAACAGGCATCCATCAAACTGGGGTAAAAAGCTACATAATCCTTAATAGACTCAAAAGCTGGAATCGGATTAGGATAAAACCAAGCCGCATCAGGAACCTGCTTATCCCCGACACTAATACTGTAATATCCCGCTTGTCCCTTCCACTCGCACCAAGATGTCCTCGAAGTTCTGAGCAAATAAGTCATCTGAATGTCACTAGGAGGGATATAGTAAATAGGAGGATGACTCGTTTCTAGTATCCGCCTGCTGGAATGAGTATCAGCAATAACCATACCATTAAAAATTACCTGGACGTGCTTGCTTGAGTCATCAATCCGAGGTGGACGCGGATAATCCCAGACAGACTCTTGACCAGGCCCCGGTTCAATACGAGTGATGTTCACTTTTACAAACTCCTGTAAAATAACAATATTGGTTGTTAATCCTATCCTGTGAGTCCTAACACTTTATAGTACAGAATTTAGTGGTTTAGTGGGGAATGCCACAGTTCAGGGAGCAGGTTTAACCTAAAATTTAGCAAAACTCAAAACCGTTTAGGTAGCGTACTTGCAGGGTTTAGCGTTGAGAGGAACGAAGCAATCTCAAAACTCAAAACTTTCCGTCCCCTTCAATGTACCCTTAATCTTGTGTCACCTTCAGACAAACAAACTTTTAAAACCTTTGTGCAAACTTTATGAGCATTCGCGGTATAGATGTTTCCGACTACCAACCAAACGTAAACTGGCAAGCAGTGGCCAACAGCGGCATCACCTTCGCCTTTGTCAAGTCAACAGAAGGTACAACCTTCGTAGCCGAAACCTTCGCCCGGAATTGGGCGGCGATGAAAGCAGCGGGTATTCAGCGCGGCGCTTACCATTTCTTTCGACCGGCCAGTAGCGTTCAAGGGCAAATTGATTTGTTCCTAAAAACAGTCAAGCTAGAACCTGGGGATATGCCCGCAGTTTTAGACGTAGAGAGTACAGGGGGTTTGGGTGCAACGGAGATCTGCGATCGCATGGCAATTTGGCTCGAAGCAGTCGAAAAAGCCACCAAAATACGACCGATCATCTACACCTACCCTGGTTTCTGGGACAACTTAGGAACCAAACGTTTTGGCGATTACCCCCTATGGATAGCCCATTACACTACGGCCCAAGAACCTTGGGTTCCCGGCGGTTGGAATACCTGGACATTCTGGCAATATACAGACAAAGGCAGTGTCAGTGGAGTAACAGGAGGGGTAGACGTTAACATCTTTGAAAGCTTGCGAGAAGGTAGCCCCGCCCCCAAAGTCCAAGAAATCCAGAAGCACTTAAAAAATAAAGGATTTTATCAGGGGACTATAGATGGTAACTACAGTACCAGCACTAAATCCGCTGCGATCGCCTTTCAAAAATCTCAGGGACTAGAAGCCGACGGCATCGTTGGCCTGAAAACACTCACAGCCCTCCTGAGTAAATTTCCCAGCGGTACCTTCCCCACTCCCTCACCATCCCCAGCCCCGTCACCCGTACCAGCCCCGAAACCCACACCATTACCCACCCCCACTCCCACCCCATTACCCCTGGGAGGAATCCGCCTGATTGACGTATGCCTGAGTTATAAAGCCAACACCAACCAAGATATTGCCCTGATCTGGTTACAAAGCCAAATTGCCCCCTCACTCCTGGCCGAATTTACTCAAAGGTGGCGCAATCAATCCGTACCCCAAGTTACATTCGTGCGGCTTTTGGACGTTTGCAAGTATTATCGCGGCTTACCTAACCAAGATCAGTCCTTAGACTGGCTGCAATCGCAACTTTCCGCCAAAATTTTGACTGAATTTGCCCAAAGGTGGCGGGGTCAAGTACCCGTACCCGAAACCACAGCTAGCATCCGACTGATCGACGTTTGCAAATATTATCGCGGCTTAGCCAACCAAGATCAGTCCTTAGACTGGCTACAATCGCAACTTTCTCCAACGGTGCTCGCAGACTTTGACCGCAGATGGCGGGCGGCCACTGGCAGTAATCCTTGAGGAGTTTTAAGTTATGAGTTATTGAGTTAGATATTAACTCCCAATTCAAAACTCATATAGCAACCTTCTTGGTAGTTAAGAAGTTCTGAGTTCCACCAAACTAGCCCACTATTCCCTTCTTCCCTAGCCCTGAGCATCGTAGCCCCTAGCCCCTAGTCCCTTCTTCCCTAGCCCCTAGCCCCTAGTCCCTAGCCCCTTCTTTATGGAAGTCTCGTTTAATCTCACCCTGCTGATGGCGATCGCAGTCATCTGCGGGATCGGCGCTCAAGTTTTAGCTGACTACCTAAAAGTTCCTGCTATTGTTTTTTTGCTGCTGTTCGGGATGATCGCAGGGCCAAGCGGTTTGGGAGTGTTACACCCCAATTTACTAGGGAGTGGTTTAGAGGTGATCGTCTCCCTGTCAGTGGCGCTAATTCTGTTTGAAGGTGGTCTGAACTTAGAATTTAGAGACTTGGGGCGCGTTTCGGGTAGCATCCGCAATTTAGTTACTCTGGGCACCCTAATTACCCTCGTGGGTGGCGGTATGGCCGCTCACTGGTTAGGGGAATTTCCCTGGCCGATCGCTTTTCTTTATGCTTCCCTGGTAGTCGTAACGGGGCCAACGGTGATCGGGCCATTACTCAAACATATATCTGTCGATCGCCAAGTCGCAACCATGCTGGAAGCAGAAGGCGTGTTAATCGATCCCGTTGGTGCAATTCTAGCAGTATTGGTACTCAATATTGTTTTGAATCGCAATCCCGATTTATTCGGGTTATTCCAAGAATTAGTCCTGCGATTGGTTACAGGTGGAGGGATTGGGATTGTAGGAGGTTGGCTGCTGGGATTGATTTTGTTGCGATCGCGCTTTCTCTCAGAAGACCTCAAAAATCTCGTAGTCTTAGCTGCTTTATGGGGAATGTTTGCTTTAGCAGAATCGATCAGCAGCGAGTCAGGATTGATGGCAACTGTCTTAGCAGGAATCGTATTGCGATCGGCCTCATTACCAGAAGAAAGACTATTACGGAGGTTTAAAGGTCAACTAACAATCCTTGCTGTTTCCGTCTTATTCATACTTTTAGCAGCAGATTTATCCATAGCCAGTATTTTTGCACTCGGTTGGGGCAGTTTTTTCACAGTTTTAGCCTTAATGTGGATAGTGCGACCAATTAATATCTGGCTTTGTACTTGGAATAGCGGCCTGAATTGGCGACAAAAACTATTTGCTTGCTGGGTTGCTCCTAGAGGGATCATTTCCGCTTCTGTTTCTTCTCTATTTGCTATTTTATTGACTCAGCGAGGTATTAATGGCGGCGACTCGATTAAAGCTCTAGTCTTCCTAACAATTATTATGACAGTCTTCCTGCAAGGATTGACGGCAGGGTGGGTGGCTCAAATTTTAGATATTACTTCTAAGTCGGTGACTGGTGCTGTCATCGTAGGATCGAATCCTTTGAGCAGATTAATTGCCCGTTTATTTAAAGAACGGGGAGAGCTAGCTGTGATGATTGATACTGACGAAGCAGCTTGTCTGCAAGCAGAACAGGAAGGTTTACAAGTTTTCTTAAGTAGCGCCTTGGATCATAGCATTTTAGAAGAGGCGGGACTCGCTTCAATGGGAACTTTTTTAGCAATGACTAGCAATGGTGAGGTAAATTTAGTATTAGCACAAAGAGCGGCAGAAGAGTTTAAACCCCCCAGGGTTTTAGCTATTTTCCCTCGCGCTGCTACTGGGCCGAGTAATAAGACTAAGATTCCTCAAGCCTTTATTCCAGATTTGCCACTTAAGACTTGGAATCAGTATCTAAATGATGGGGAGGTGAAGTTAGGGGAAACTCAGTTTAAAGAGTCGAGTTTAGAATTTCAAGTGGCTCATTTGGAAGCTTTAATTGGTTCTGGAGAGTTACTACCTTTACTGATAGAAAGGGAGGGGTATTTACAGGTAGTACCTGTTGGTGAGGATTGGCTGAGTGGCGATCGGATTATATACTTGTTACACGATCCGAAACCGAAACTGTTGAAGCGCTTATCTGGTGCTCCACAGTCTAAGCTGACTTTGGAAAAGCATCCTGTAGTCGAGGAAGTACCGATGCCTTATAGGGAGGGGCTAGGGGCTAGGGGCTAGGGGCTAGGGAAAGAAGGGGAAGAAGGGAAAGAAGAGGAAGAAGGGAAGAGAATTAGTGAGTTTGGTGGAACTCAGAACATCTTAACCTACTAAAATTGTCATTGCGAGCGCAGCGAAGCAATCGCAGAGACTAGGCGATTGCGGAGCACAGCGAACAATGACGGATTATTACTAATAAAGGGGATGACTAACCCGGATTTGGTATAAGTCCTGTCCTAGATTGACCACTCTACAAACTTTAAAAAAATCATGTTCAAAAAAATCACAAATTCTATCTTATTAACCGTACTGACATTATCCTCTATAGGATCGTCTTCCAGCCCAGCTCAATCAGAATATTTAATAGCTCAAGCTGTGAAATGCAACCCTAATGGTAATACCTTAGAAATGAGAAAATGTGCATCAGATAGCTATGCAGTAGCAGATAAAAAGCTGAATCAAGTCTATCAACAAAACATCTCCAAGCTTAGCGGTGAATACAAAAATCGCTTGATTCAAGCACAGAGAGCGTGGATTACATTTCGTGATGCAACTTGCAACTTTGAAGCTGCCGAAGCATTGGGTGGAACTTTGGAACCATTACTATATACGGGATGTCTAGAGCGAGTTACCTCGGAACGCACGGCCTATTTACAGAGATATTTTGCTAATCTTAATAGCGGATCTAGGACTGACCCTACTTTACCACAAGTTGGCACAGTAAAAAGCTTGGTTGATGGGGATATTATGTGTTATGCGACGTTGATTGATGACAACAATACTGAGCGAAGAGTGGGTGCAAGTTTTGAGATTTGTGCTAAGAAAGCTCAATTTTTAAATAAGAAAGTTCGCTTGACTTATGCTAGGACTAATGTCAATGATTGTCAAAGTATTGAACCCTGTGGCAAAACCCGCCAAGAAATGCTAGTTACCAAAATGGAAATTATTAGGTAGGTAATCAATACAGGAGTTCTGAATTAAAAGTATCAGTCAATCATTCCATCTCAAAATCTCTGCCACTTTTTCCATCAGGGTGGTGGGTTCAAATGGTTTGGGAATTATCCCATTAACGCCCATTTCGGTAAATTTGGCGCGATCGCTTGGTAAAATTTTCGCTGTCAGTAGAATCACTGGAATCGAGCGAGTGATGGGATCGGATCGGAGGCGATCGTATACGGCAAACCCATCCATTCCCGGCATAGAGATATCCAGCAAAATAGCATTAGGTTGTTCTGTTTGTAGGATTTGCAAACATTCTTGTCCCGATGCTGCCACTAGGGTGTTCCATCCTGCGAAGTCTTCCAGACACAGTTGTATCAGTTCGCGGAGGTATTCTTCGTCATCAACAATGAGAATTTGTTTCCCGATCATCTTGTTTTCGCGCAGGACACTGCGATCGCAATTAGTTATAGCAACCGCCAAGGCGGTTTAAGAGGGGCTAGGGGCTACGATGCTCAGGGCTAGGGAAGACGGAAGAAGGGTTTAGAATCAGGGTTTTAAATTTAGAATGTCTTAACTGCCTTGGCAACTGCTATACTTGCCAAGCGTTGATTTACTTTGGGTTAATCAAAAATCAAATTTTGGGTTGCCAGTAGAGCGTCAAGTACATATAGCAACCGTTGTTTGAGCTGGGTAACAGAAGACTAAATAGCAAGGGTAAGGAATTGGTAAAGATTCCGTTATCGTTACAAAATTTCACAAAAATACTGAAAGTTATTCATCCCATCCCAACATCTCTGTTATTTCTTCTTTGAGGGTGATGGGCTCGATCGGTTTGGAAACTACCCCAGCAATGCCCATCTGGGCAAATCTAGTGCGATCGCTTGGTAAAACTTTTGCCGTCAGCAGAATCACTGGAATCGATCGAGTGATGGGATTGGATTGGAGGCGATCGCACACAGCAATCCCATCCATTCCTGGCATAGAGACATCCAACAAAATAGCATTAGGTCGTTCTGTTTGTAGGATTTGTAAACATTCTTCTCCCGATGCTGCCACTAGGGTTTCCCATCCCGCTAAATCTTCCAAGCACGCCTGTATTAATTCCCGGAGACAATCGTCATCATCAACAACTAGAATTTGTCTGTCTATCATTCGCTTTGGGATTTGAGATTTGGGATGTTGAATCAATCCTACAATTCAAAGTTAGCTAAGGGTAGGGTAAAGAAAAAGGTGCTGCCTTCACCTAAGATACTTTCAACCCATATTTTCCCGCCATGTCGCTCAATAATACTCTGACAAATTGATAAGCCCAACCCAGTACCTCCTTTTTCACGGGAATCGGAGGCATCGACTTGCTGAAATCGCCCAAAAATGAGTTCTAGTTTATCGGCGGGAATGCCACGTCCGCGATCGCGGACTTGAAAGAGCGCAAAGTCTGCCTGGTTTTCGGCGCTGAGGTGGATTGTGGAGTGGGGGGGTGAAAATTTAAGAGCATTACCGAGCAAATTTGTCAAGGTTTGGATAATAGTATCTGGAGCCGCCCAGACTTTTACATCGGTGGGGGTAATAATTAATGATATTTGCTGTTGAGTAGCGATCGCCTGAATACCATCGACTGCTTGCTGTATCAAATCTGCTGCTTTGCAAACAGTTTTCTCCAAAACTGCCCGCCCGGAGTCTATGCGCTCCAAATCTAAAATATCATTAACCAGGTTCACCAAACGATGAGTATCGAGGAGGGCAATTTCAATCATGCGTCGAGCTTTTTCTGGTTTGCGATCGTAAACCCCTGTTTTTATTAGTCCCAATGACATTTGAATTCCTGTCAAAGGAGTGCGAAGTTCGTGGCTAACAATGCCAATAAACTCATTTTTAATGTGTTCGAGCTTTTGTCGTTCGGTGATATCTTCCCCAATACTGATCGTGCCAATGATGTTTTCATCTACATCTTGCAGCATGGTATTGTTCCAAGCAATGACTCGTTCTTCACCAGATTTGGTCAAGATTAAATTTTGATAATAGGGATGATAATTATGGGTTAAAACTTCCGAAAAAACAACTTGAAGCGCTTGTTGCTGATCGTGGGGTAAGAAGTTTTCAAACCAATTTTTTCCTAAAACTTCTGCTTGAGTATATCCTGTGAGTTTTAAGAAGAAAGGATTAACATAGTTGACATTTCCCCATCGATCGAGTCCGACAACGATTAACTGCACGTTATCCAAGAGCGATCGCCAGCGTCGTTCGGCTTCTCGGATCGTGGCTTCAGCTTGCTGGCGTTCTTGTAGTTCGATCTGAAGTTGTCCGTAGAGTTCGGATTGTTGGATAGCGATCGACAATTGGCTAGTAATCTGTTCGAGTAATTCTATTTCCCAGGATTGCCAATTACGAGGTGCAGTATTTTGATAGATGATTAATAATCCCCAGAGTAATTCTCCCGAAAATATCGGGACTGCTATATATGCTTGGGCTTGAAACTGTTGCAAAAGTTGGATATGACAGTCATGAAGTCCAGCCCCACCAATATCTGTAATTACAAAGGTTTCATGATTGCGGAAACGACCGCCTTGGGTTTCTTCCAGATAGACATCTTCACAAACTTTTTTAATATCGCGTCCGATCATTTTTACCCAATTCTCACCAACTGACTCGACGACAAAATCACCACTCCAATCAGGATTAAAGCGGTAAATAGCAGTGCGATCGGTTTGTAATGTCTGCCTAACTTCAGTAACAGTAGTATTCAGAATGACATTGATATCTAAAGATTGGCGAATCCCTTGAGTAATACTCCAGAGCAAATTTTCCTTTCTAGATTTCTGTAGTGAAGCTGCTTCCGCGTCTTGTCTAATTTCTTCGAGGTGCTTCGCTAAGGTGATATCTTGATGAACTGCTACCAGCACATCCCCGTACTCGGAATGCTTGAATACAGAACAAGTCGCACTGCACCAAAATGGCGTACCATCTTTCTTGACATTTTGGACTTCATAGCTGAATTCATGGTTTTGTAAAACGGCAGTCCGAATGGCTTGATTTACCTCTTGAGCACTTACCGATTCGCTATTATAGTTCACAATCGAAACGTGCTGACCGTTGAGTTCACCCAGATCGTAACCAAACATCTGCTCAAATTTAGGATTGGCATAGACAATCACTCCATTATCGGCTCTCACTAAGCAAATGCCTTCGGCCATATTACGGGTAATAACAGCCTGAAGCTCTAACATTTGTTCGGCTTGTTTGAGCTGAGTTAGATCGCGCAGACTGACGATAACGCCGGAAATATTTTCACCCGCATCATATAAAGGCGTATAGGTAACGTTCAAAAATTGCGGGACTAAATTAGGATAGTCAAACCATCTTTCATACTGAATTTTTTCTCCCGCCAAACATCGGTCTAAGCGAGGTTGAATGAAGTTATCAAACAATTCTTCTCCTAGTATATTTCTGAGTGAATTGCCGATAACTTCGCTTTCAGATTTGTTGCACCAAGTCAAATAAGCTGGATTCGCGATCTGATAAATATATTCGCGATTCATCATCGCAATTCCATCGGTTGTGTTGGAAATTATCCGCTGATATTGTTGGAGAATTTCTTCAGCAAGTTTGCGTTCAGTGATATTTTCGACAATATAGGAAAATCTGGGATATTCACTAGGGCTGATTGTAATTGGGCAAACAGTTCCTGATAACCAGCACTCACCATCATTGGTAGGGTGAAGATATTCAAACCGAACTGGGGCTTGAGTGCGTTGAGCCTCTCGGTAGTAGGAAATCCAACGATTGATCGTAGCTGGTGATGTGCCTAAGCTACTAGAAAACTGATTTTGCATCCCGGCGGTGGTATTGTGGAAAAACTGAGCCGCCGCCCAATTATCGGCAATGTGGAGAATATCTCCGTCATGTAGCTCAACTATGCCCATCGGTACAACCGCACTATTAAAGAAACTCCGTAAGGTTGATTCACTCTGCTGCAAAAGTTTCGCCGCTTCTTTGCGATCGCTGATATCATTGTTAATTTCCAAGACCTTAATTAGTCTACCCAGATCGTCTTTTTGGGCAACCCAACGGCTAGATACTGCGATCGGGGAATTGTCCCGACTATAATGAATCAGTTCACCTTCCCAGTAGCCTGTGGCGAGGAGTTGAGCTTCAATTACGTTCAACGGCTGAGGAAACTCAGTTTTCAATAAAGCTTTGATTTCTTGCCCAAAGGCTTCGGCTTTTGTCCAGCCATACATCAACTCGGCTCCATGATTCCAAAAGGTAATTATGGAGTTGATATCCCAGCTAATAATGCCATCATGAGCTAAATCTAGTAGCTGTGCTTGTTCTTCTAGCAGTTGATAGGCGCGATCTTTTTCTAGTAAAGTAATTAACAGGCGATCGTTTAATTTGGTTAGTTCTACGGTTCGTTCTATTACTCTTTGTTCCAGGGCGTTATTTAGTTCTTTTAAGGCAATTTGTGCCTGTTTGCGTTCGGTAATATCTCGACAAGCACAGAATCGCATTATTTCCCCTTGCCATTCCAAGATGTTAGTACCGATCTCTACATCATAGATTGAGCCATCTTGTCGTCGGTGCCGAGTTTCAAATACTCCACTGGTAAAGCTGGTGTCAGTTAGGAATTTCTGAACTTCGTCAAAAGTGAAATGAGCATCCCAGTCAAAAACGTTGAGGCTTAATGTTTTTTCTGGCGTGTAACCTAACATTTCAGAAAATCGGGGATTTGCCTCTAATACCTTTCCTTCTCTGTCTAAAATCACGATGCCATCAAAGGAGGTATTAAAAACAGTCTGGATGCGGAGAGATTCTGTTTTTACTTGCTCAAATAGATCGGCTTTTTGGATGGCAATACTAGCTTGTGCAGACAACTGGCGTAGTAATTCTATTTCGGAAGTTTGCCATTCGCGGGGCGCGGCACAGTGATGAACAACTAGCAATCCCCAGAGATTTTTACCTTGCAGAATTGGTACAACTAGATTGGCCCTAACTTGGAAAGCTGCCAGCATTTCCCGATGACATGGTGAAATTTGGGCAGTGTAAATATCTGATTTGGCAGTAACTAAGCCTTGCTGAAAGGGTTCAATATATTCTTTGCCAATACAAGGATCGTGGGAATGGTTAGATGAGATCGCGTTCCAGGGGGGATTGACCGATTCTACGAGAATTTTTCCGCCATAGTCGGCATCAGTTTTAAAGATCAGAGCGCGATCGCATTGCAAAAACTGGCGCACTTCCTCTACAGTTGTTTGCAGAATGTCTTCTAAATTCAGGGATTGGCGAATGCGCTGGGTCATTTCCATCAACAGCCGTTGTTGCTCGAATTGCTGATGCAGCAAGATTTCTGATTGCTTGCGATCGTCAATATTGACGAGCGTGCCAGCAATTCGCACAGCTTTACCTGTTTCGTCATCAAAGCCGTGTCCTCTACCCTCAACCCAGTGAATGCTGCCATCTGGCCAAATTAGGCGAAATTCATGCTGATAAACGCTTTTTGTTTGCAAAGCTTGCTGCCTTGCCTGATTTAAGCCTTCGCGATCGTGGGGATGAAGCCTAGCGTCAAAGGTTTCGTATTTACCATCAAAAGTACCGTCAGCTAATCCAAATAAATGTTCGGTTTCTGGCGACCAAGTAATTTCTCCTGTCACCATATTCCAATCCCACATCCCCATCCGCGCCGCCGACAGCGCCATCCGCAGTTGTTCCCTATTTTCCTGAATTAATTGCTGATTGAGTCTGGCAATTTTCTGTCTATTTTCTTTAAGATTGCTGGTAAATAGGTTAATGGTTAAGGCAACTACTACGAAAAAACTTAATTGCACTAAATCCAGTGCTGTATTTAGCAGGAAAAATTGATAGCGAGGCTCAATCAAGAAATAATCGAGCGCTAGTGTGGAAAGCACAACTGTCACCACTCCCGGCTGAAAACCGCCAAACCAGGTACTAAAAATAATGGCAATATAGAAAAACACCCCAATTGTCCGAGGCATTAGGGGTTCTAGCCAGAGGGTAAGCAGAAGGGCAATGGCGGTTGAGGCTATGGCTAGGCTGTAGGGTAAAAATCGCCGAGATATCTTCATAAATTCCTCTTTCTGACTCGGTTGGCGATAATTTTTTTTTCTTTACTAATTCTTTACTTTGTTGTGGTTATATTACATCACGGTTTAATTTTCTTTAAATAGGTGGTGTAAATATGTCATCAACACAAGTTTTGTTTATTCATAATCATATAACCTTTGCGGAAATTGTACAAGCGGGATTTGCCGAGATAGATGATTGGCATATATCTACAGCTAGTTCACTTAAGTCAATGCTAATAAAAATTAGCCAAAATACTCCCGATCTGATTATTTTAGATTTTGAACATCCTGAAATGAATGCAGTAGAAATCTTAACGATGATTAGAAACTATCTATCTTGTCATGCTCCCGTGGTAATTTTTGTCACCCACCTTTTAAGCGAACAAGAAGAAAATATCTTAACTAACTTAGAGGTTTTAAAGATTGTATATAAACAACCAACCTAACTAATTATCACAATCGAGAGCGCTCCATCCTACTAATTACCCGTGTCACGAGTTCAGGCCCCAACACAGGTTTACTGATGAAATCATCAGCTCCAGCAATAAAAGCTTTTTGCAAAGATTCTGGATCGGTATGCGCTGTCACCACCAAAATTGGTAAGTTTTCCCATTGGATATCCTGTCGCACAACCTGACACAATTCTAAACCATTAATGAATGGCATTTCTATATCTAAAACTACCAAGTCAGGTTTAGTGCTAATTAAAACTTCCCAAAATTGCTGGGGTTCTGTGAGAGTTATTACTTCGATCGCCCAAGGAGTTAGAAAGTCAGATAATCTAGCCAGCATTAAAACGTCATCATCTACAATTAAGACTTTAGCCTTTAAAGTTTTAGGTTGAGGTAAAACACGAGATATTGCGTCAAAAATTTGCTTAGTAGTAGCAGGTTTGTGCAAAAATTGTCTAGCTCCTAAGCGCGATACTGCCAAACGATCGGCTAGGCTATCTCGTCCTGTAAAGACAATTATCGGCAGGTGGGGCGATCGCTTAGTTACTTCTTGCAGCAGCGTCAATCCATCTTCCTCCGTCTCTGCAAAGCTTAAGTCTAGTAACATCACATCCGGCATTGATAAAGCTAGAAGCGCTCTAGCATTGGTAAGATTAGAAGCAATTTTAATGCGTAATCCCCAAGCTTCTGACTCTGCTTTTAAGCGCTCTGTTAAGACAATATCATCATCAACTACTAACAGCCGCTGAGATAAAAAGGTAGGTGTTGATGGAGCTATTAAAGTAACTGAAGGTTTGGTTATTTCCTGCTGTAATGCTGTCACCAATTCCGAGAATTTGGTAATATTTTCCCCAGACAAAGGACTGTTGTTCATTAGTAAATGTTCTGCGGAACGTGCCAGTTTAGATCCTTCTTGATACCCAAAAGATCCCATAGATCCTGCTAATTTATGAGCTTCATTCTTAGCCGCTTCCTGTAAATGGTTTTCTATATTTCCTGCTAATAATGAATTCTTTGCCTGTTCTAATATGGCAATTTGTTCATTGAATACTTCTCGAAAGCGCTCGAAGATTTTGTCTGTATTTTGTCGATTTTCACTACCAAATTGATGCTCTTTTGTGCTATCATTTTCAGGCTTGGTAGCATTAGATGGCACTGCTTTAGGCTGGGATTTCAGTCGATAGCCCATGCCATAAACTGTTTCGATGATTTCTTCACTTAAGCCGCCTGCCTTGAGTTTCTTTCGGACATCTTTAATATGAGTGATAATGGCGCGATCGGTTGGTGCGTCCTCCAATCCCCACAGACGATCTAAAATGGCACTGCGGCTAAAGATGCGATCGGGATTTCGCAGGAATAATTCGAGCAGATTATATTCTGTCGCTGTCAGTGAAATGATTTGTTTATCAAATGTTACTCGACCCGAATCTAAGTCTAAACAAAGATTTCCCCAAGTCAAGGTATTAGCTAATAAATTCTGAGCAGAATCTCTAGGGGAAAGCGCTTGACTGCGCCGTAATAATGTTCGTATCCTGGCTAGTAATACTTCAGTAGCACAAGGTTTGCTGATGTAATCATCGGCTCCCGCATCGAACCCTGCTACGACATCGGCATCTGAATCGTTGGCTGTTAGTAACAGGATGGGTTTGCGGTAGCCTTGCGATCGCAGTTGGCGGCATAGACTAATTCCATCAAGTTTGGGAACCTGCACGTCTAGCAAAATTAGGTCATACTCTATTGCGGTTGCCAATTCGAGGCCCGCTTGTCCATCACTCGCCAGATCGATCGCGTAGTGATTGACTCCTAACACTTTTGCCAGTGTTGCACTCAACAATCTATCATCATCTACTAGCAGAATTTTCATCTTACCAATTACCGAAGAAGGGGCTAGGGGCTAGGGGAAGAGGGGGAGCGGGGGGGCGGGGGGGCAGGGGAGCGGGGGAGCAGGGGAGATGGGTAATTAGCAATTAGCAATTAGCAATTAGCAATTAGCAATTAGCAATTAGCCATTACCAATTAGCCATTACCAATTAGCGATTAGCCATTAGCGATTAGCCATTACCAATTACCAATTCCCAATTCCCAAGAATCTCTAATGTAAATATTCTATCCAAGATGGTACGATCTCAGGTGAACCGTACCATTTCCCAGGCGATCGCGGTGAATGCCAAACGTCATCTAAAACTAAATTTTCTGCACCTTCTAAATGTGCTGCGGCTACGGGAGTAATTCCATCTCCCCAAGTTTCTGCGATCCCAATTGTCAGTTTATAACTGTTATAAGCTAACCAGGTTTTAAAGCCACGCTTCCCAAAAACTGCCTTACCTGCAACGCAGACATAGCGAACATTTGGATGAAAAGCACCGGGATAGTGAATCTTGACAAAATCTAGATTTTTGCGAGTCCATCTTTCCTGACTGACGTGAGGCGTGCCCAAAGTAACCAGGGTATTTACAGAGGGGAAAGCGTTCCATAAACCAACGTCTTCGGCTACGTCTCCATGAATAGTATAGGGCTTTTCTCCGAGATATATCCGCGCAATCCAGCCGCCGGCTGAGTGACCGATGAGGTTAATCTGAGAGCTATTATATTGTTGCAGGGCTTGCTTGACTGTGCGATCGAGCGATCGCAAAATGGGTATCATCGATCGCCCTCCTACTGTTGGCCACCAATCCCGTTGACTTAGGGGTACTATCAGAGTCGGGAAACCGCGATCGCGCAGAATTTTCTCTAATTGGCTATATTCCGAGGCAGCGGCGAAATATCCTGGTAAAATTACTGTTGGTAACGGCATTGTATATCTGAGATTTTTTCTATTATTAGTATAAGTTGAAACGTAGAAATGTAGGGTGGCGCTCGCCGCCAAAAAGCTGATAATTCATAGCTAAATCCAATTAAAAATTAAAAGTTAAAAATTAAAAAGGAAATTAATTAAATTTTTAATTTTTAATTTTACGTTTTTAATTTTTGAGAGAGCGCCCACCTTACAATCTATAGTTTATGCTGACAGTAAAACCTTCAACATCGGATTTGGCTTTGTTGAATCTGTTCTAACAACTGCTCTTTAGTTTTAGCAGGTTTCTTACAACTTAAAGCCTGACAAACTAATCCTACCACGCCCTCTGTTAGATTGCTTTCGCTCTTATAAACAGCAGTTGGCTGATATTGGGAAATCAAGCCGGAAATTTCATCTCTGGTAGTACGAATCAAGGTACAATTTTGATACCAATCGAGCGCTGCAAACAGACTCGGACAAGCTTGAGGAGAATCCTGCATCACGCTACTAAAAGCTTGCAAACCTTGCTCAGCGCGATCGAGATATTGCAAGTCTTCTGTTAGCAATGTTAGGCGTACAAGATTCGCGATCGCAACTCCATTCGCCGCTGGTGTTGCATTATCTGTATAACTGCGTTCCCGTACTAATAAATCTGCACTTGCATCACTCGCAGTATTGTAATAACCTCCTACCTCAATACTCCAAAGAAATTCGTCAAACTCCTCTTGTATTTTCACTGCTTTCTCTAACCAAACTTCAGGTTTGAGGTTAAAACTGTCAGGTTTTGTCTCCAACCAACCCTCAGATACCTGATGCAAATCTAGCAGTGCTTTCAAAAACAAAGCATAATCTTCAGACTGCGCCATAACAGCCGATTTGCCGTCATAATTTAGTCGGTGAAAGCGTCCATCAATCCATTGATTGTCTAAGATAAAATTAGCCGCTTTAGCGGCCAGTTCCAAGTATTCTGACTTGTGAAAAACAGCAGTGGCTCTAGCTAAACCAGAAATCATTAAGCTATTCCAAGCTACAATCATCTTAGTATCAGTCACCGCTGGAATTCTACCCGGCCAATCATAACTTTTAGCTTCCTGATTGTTACGCGCGGGAGGAAAGACTTTTACACTTTCAGGAACAGCACCATAGCGAACTTTAAATAGTTTAGCTAAAGCAGTTTCCAGAGTAGAACTCAATTTACCAGGATGGCGGCGTTGCAAGACATTCTTCGCTTCAAAATTGCCCGTCTGCGTGACAGTAAACTGCTCTTGAAGTTCTCTAAATTCATCAGCTTCCAGCAAATTTTCTAATTCGCTGTAACTCCAAACATAAAACGCTCCTTCCTCCGGTTCAGTCTCTTCGATATTGGTGAAATTGTCAGCATCTTGTGCAGCATAAAAATAACCAGCAGGTGCAATCATTTCCCTTTGCAACCACTCTACCGTCCCCGCAACTGCACGCTCAAAAGCTGGTTCTCTAACTCCTGCACTCCACAAATTAGCCAAATATTCAACGATTTGACCGTTATCATAGAGCATCTTTTCAAAGTGCGGTACAGTCCAAGTTCCGTCAACGGTATATCGGTGAAATCCGCCGGCAACGTGGTCATAAATGCCACCTAAAGCTAAGTCTAAACCCCGCTGCGTGCAAACTTGCTGACTGTCAGATTTGCCTTCAAGATTAAACCGCATTCCGCGCAAAGCAGATTCAGAATAAGGCATCATTGGAAAACTAGGGCCATACTCGCGAGCGCTAATAATCGCAGTGCTAGTTTCTAAACCGCGTCGGAGTAATTTACCGCTTAACTTCTCCGTTCCAGACAGTGCCGCCGACTGCTGAAAATGTGCTAAAATCTCTTCTTTGAAAGCTTGCAACTTGCCTTTTTCCAGATCGTAAAAGCGGCGAATTGCGTGCAGAACTTCTAGAAAGCCAGGTCTTCCATAGCGGGGATAGACTGGGAAGTAAGTACCGCCGTAGAAGGGAATGCGATCGATGGGATCGAGAAAAATATTCAGGGGCCAACCACCTTGACCAGTCATCATTTGTAACGCCTGCATATAGATGCTATCCAAGTCAGGACGTTCTTCGCGATCGACTTTAATGGGGATAAAATGGGCGTTCATGTACTCTGCGATCGCAGCATTAGAAAATGCCTCATTTTCCATCACAGTACACCAGTGGCAACTAGAATAGCCCACAGAAAGAAAGATCGGCTTGTTTTCGCGGCTAGCTATTTCCAAGGCTTCATCGCACCAAGGCCACCAATCAATGGGATTTTCAGCGTGTTTGCGGAGGTAAAGACTTTGAGATTGGGCAAGACGATTAGTCATAATTACAGATCGACTTCTAATGAAATACATTAAGCAATTATTTGTCATTGTAGCGCAAAATAATATTTATAGTTATGTGTTATTTGTTAACTGTTATTTGTTAACTGTTAACTGTTAACATTATGTTTAATAAAGGATATGCTCTTTGAGTAAACTTCGCGAACACAAGGACTTAGGATGGCTTCGTTGCTACTCGCAATTATATGGTAGCATTTATTTATGTCCACCTACTTATTAGCCGGTAACTTGAGTTCTGCACAGAATTTACATTGGTAGTAGTGAAATCCCCCCTTTTCACTACCTGTCATTTCCCGCTCAATGTAGATAAGATAGAGAAGATGTTAGGAAGCTAGAAAACTTAATATGGCGACAACAGAAAATCAAATCACTCAAACTTATGCCTCGGAGGATGCTCAACAAATTCTCCAGTTAGCGATCGCGCGTAGAGAAGAAACCGGAGAAATGTCTAGAACCCAGCTTTTCGAGGTGGCCAGTGAATTAGGTATCTCTCCAGCGGACATTCAGGCGGCGGAATTGGAATGGATGGCCCATAGGGGAGAATTTCAAGAAAAGAATGTTTTTAATGCTTATCGCCGCAGCAAATTGCAGCAAAATTTAGTTAAGTACGGTATTGTCAATACTTTCTTATTGCTGCTTAATTTAGCATCAAATCACGAGCTTTCTTGGTCGCTTTACATTTTATTAGGTTGGGGATTAGGACTGTCTCTTAGTGCTTGGAATACCTATCAAAGTGAAGGGGAAGAGTATGAGCAAGCTTTTCAAAAGTGGCGGTTGAAAAAGCAAGTAGGTCAGTCTATTGGTACGGCGGCGGTTAAGTTTCGCAACTGGTTGCAGTCGTCATAAACTTTGGAAAAAAGAGAAAAAATTGGTTGTTTTAAGGGTGATTGGTTTTAACGATCGATCGCCCTTAAGTTTACATATTGTTTGAATGTTGGTGACAGGTTAAAAAGTGTTATATTTTCTTGTTCATGTTTCTCAATCAATGAACGCCGTCCCAAGGATTGAATGGCATTGATTAACTCTGAGGCCGGCAATTTCATATCTTTTATCAATTGGGAAATTGAGATGGGTTCGGCTGCATTCCCGACGTAGATAATCACCTGTTTTTCTAAGTCAGACAAGCGATTTAAGTGTTGCTGCAATATTGCTTTTAATTCTTCCCCCAGAAACAAGATATCATATTTTAAATATTCGCTAACTTTACAATTAAATAATTCTTGAATCATTGTGGCAACTATTTTTAACCATAAGGGATTGCCTCCGTAGGTGTTAATAATAGTTTGCCAGTTCTCGTCTTCAAGTAAACCTTTGTCTTTGAAGATTTCGGATGCTGCTGTACCCAATCCGCCTAGATATAATGTGCGAACGGGTGCATTTTCTCCTGTTAATGCGGCAATTTCTCTAGGGGGTTCCCAACTGTTAAGGATTAAGCAACTGTTGTGGGGAATTTCTGATACAAGTCTGAATAGTGTGCCGTAATTTTCATATTCAGGACGGTAATTACCTGCTATTTGTCCGCTACTGAGGATCGTTTGTACGTCATCTAAGATAATGAGGCAGCGGTGCGATCGCAGATATTGTATTAATATTGAAAGTTTATCATCTGTGCTGACTGGCAAATCGCTATCTGCTCGATCGGAGATAAATTTAATTAGGTTTTTTAAGGTAGTTTCAAGGGTTGGGGATGTGCGAAGACTTCGCCAAATTACATAGTCAAATTGATGCTGAATTTGTGGCAGGAGGTGGAGTGCGATCGCGGTTTTGCCTATGCCGCTGATTCCTAATATGGCGATTAGGCGGGTGCGATCGCGTACAATCCATTGTTCTAGGGTTGTGAGTTCGAGTGCGCGATCGTATAGTGGGGTGATGTCGGGTGCGTCTCTTAAGTCTTGACGGGTTTGAGGTTTGTCGCTGTCTGGGTTGGGGTGCGATCGCCCTTGTGAGACTGTTGGAGAGTTTACAATATCTCTACAAATATTGATATTATTATGGGCAAAATTGTTTTCAAAAGTTGATGAAATAATAGAAAATCTACACCTCTCTATTGTCGAGCAAAAATTTGATTTGTTAATATTTTCTCCTAATAACTCTGATAAGATTTTCCATAATTCTGAGGCAACATCTCTGAGATAACCATCGCTATAGCCGGATTCCTCTGCAATTTGGGTGTAAGTCTGACCTTTCCAAGCACCACGCAGTAAAGCATCTTGTACATCGTCTAGGTGTTTTCCCGTCTTTGCAAAGACTAGAGCATCGCCAAACTTTAAGATTTCTTTAATGTCCATTATTGGGTAGTGGGGGCGAATTTTCTGGCTTTTTAGGACATTTTACGACATTTTCCGAATTATAGCAAGAAAAATATATCCATTTTCAGACAAAATCAGACATTTCCCAACTGACAAAGCTCAATAAATACCATAAAATGAGCTAACTAATAAATAGCAAGACTGAGGAGCGATCGCATGAAACTCATGGCAAGTAAAGTCTCGATCGGGCTGACTACTACCTTAACTAGCATCTTATTTAACACAATCCCTGCTGGTGCTTTTCAAATTAACACCATCGCGACTGACACAACAGGAGTCAAAGACATCATTAATGAGTTACAGCAATTCGTTCAGCAGGAAAGAATGGAACTTGCTAACCCGGATCTTAAAGCTTTAGATCCCACAAGCTTGATTCTCGGCGCTGATAGCAACCCTCATATTTTCTTTGTGAACGAGGGAGCAACCAAACGAAACCAATTAGTTTTCACCGCAAGTAAGGGTTCTAATGTTATTCAGTCAGGAGTAATCTTTCCTGATATTTCCTGTAAAAGTGGATGCCCCATCTCTGAGTCTAATGATGGTGCGCTCAACATTGGTGACTATGTGGAACTGGGTAAATTTACGGCTGGTACTGTCTTTAAGTTTCAGTTGCTTTCAAAGAACTTTAAGGATGGTCTAACAGATGTCTATAGTGCAGATATAGCTGATAATTCAGACGGTTTAGCACACCTTATTGCTTATTCCTACAAAGGTGGTGTTTTGCTGGGGTTCGAGGATCTTTTTGGAGCTAAGGGTGCGACAAGTGGGAGAAATGAAGGCTCTGACCGCGATTTTAACGATCAGGTTTTTTACATTAGTCCAATGCCTCTGGGTACTAAGGATGATTCTAATCCTGAGCAAGTTCCAGAACCCGCTACTGTATTGGGTACTTTGATGGGAATTGGCTTTATCCGTAGTGCCGTGAAGAAGCGTAAGTGTCAACAGCAACAGAAGCTTGAGGGTGCTAACTTGAGTTGATGGACAAGAAAAAAAGCGCGATCGCCCTTCCTTTTATCTCATACTTAAGAGCGATCGCGCCTCACTTCCATTATTTAGGGAACAAGTGCTTACTGATAAAGATTATGGTTCGGATCTAACCAAACAATATAAAATACATCTTCAATAAAAAATCCATGCACTCGGCCGTGTTCGTTAGTTGAAAGAGAAAACTGATAAGGAATTGTTACTAATTCTTTTTCATTAGCGATACCAAACCCATTGGGTTCGGTTGTTTCTCGCCATTTAATTGGATGACACCGAAGGGATTGACTTCGATTCATCTTCACTTCTTGTGCTGTTAATGTTGATAAATCCCGCAATCTTTCCAAAAAAGCAGTAAAATAATTCCCATCGCGATCGCGAATTGAAAATTTTTGATTCTGGGTTTGCAAATACTTGAAGGAAAATCCCAAAACTTTGGGCGTTTTTGGTTGAGAAGCGACAATTTTAGACAGAGGTTTCTTCTTTGACACGGGCAGAATAATATTTTTTCATCGATTCTTGAGAAATAATGGCATGACAAGATTCCTCTCTCGGTAAATCCCCTCTCGCTTCTAGCCAAGGCTTTTCACTGCAAATCATTCGCTCTAAAGTTTCATCATCATACTCAAAATATGCCTCGGCAACTTCTTCTATAAATTCCTCAATTTGTTCGGAAAGTTTCGGCTTTTCAATTTTTTCTACAATTGGTTCCCAATTAAATTGGTATTGATACTTTTCTAATAAATCGGGAATCACCGGGCCGTGAATCCATGCTTGAAAATCTTCATCAAATAATAGCGTTTCGTAAACTCCTAAATGCCAAGCTTGAGCGTAATATACCAGTTTTTGTAGCTTATAGACGTTGATTTCTCGATCGGTTTTTGAGGCTAACCAAATGAAATAATTTGCAATATCTACACAAGTCAGTTTTTCTGAATTGGTTTGGGTCGCAACAACTTTCAATTGACCTTCACCTATCTGTTCCAATAGTTCCAAAACAGACAAGTTAAATTCTCCGGCAATTTGCTCAACTCTTTGCCAGAGTTGAGAAGTTATAGTTATTTGATATTCACTTGTTATTGAGGTAGCTTGGCTCATTGCAGTTATTAAAATAAATTTCACCAGCCCTACAGATTTTAAATTATATCATACCTAAGCTTACGCTATCGATCTCGCCATTCCTAATTCCCCGCTAAGCAGTCGAAAATAATTAAACGTAGGGTGGGCGCTCGCCGCACATTGCCTGTAGCTCATAGAAGAAGATGGTTGCGGCGAGCGCCCACCTGTGCATTTTATTGTCACTAGCTAGAGGTTAGCTATGCCTAAATTACCCGGAATATCAAGCAAGCGAAGTAATTCGTGTACTCAAAATTTCCTAACCCCTAAACCCTAGCTCCATTTCACAAAATAGTCCCAATCTCCTTCAAATAAACCCGCGTAAATGGTTCACCATCGCCAAGGGTATATTGTTCCATCAAACCTTTGCGGCGGATAGAAATATTCGCACCTTCCCTAACAACTAAAGTCGAGTCATCAAGGAGATCTCGTGCCAACACCCGCTCGGTTTCCGTAGGATTATTCAGCACTACCATATTACTGCCTTGGTAAAACATTCCTTGCTCTTCCAAGACACTTTCGGGATACTCAGCAATCAACAAATCCAGCTTGGGATTTCGGAGTAAACTTTGCACATTCAGGTTATAGTCCTTATTCAAAAACTTCTCGGAGCGGTTGACAAAAACAGCATCGCGGCAAACAGCACCAATACTCCATTCTGGATATTCCAACAGAATACGATCGATAGTTTCTTGCAATTCTTGAACTGAAACCCGGTTAAAAGTAATAATTGGTATTCGTGCTGAATTTCCTGATTCAAAGAAAGTTTCAAGAATGTGAGCAGGCACATCAACGCTCTCGCCAAGGGCGGGATTAAGGTGCATGAAAATACCGGGAGCAGCATTAATTTCTAAGATACCAAAATTCCCTTCTTTCCAAGATTGACCGAGATTTGGGGAGATCGCATCAATGCCCAAACAAGTCAGTCGAAAGTGTTGGGCAATATCTTGAGCGAGAATGATATTGTCTGGGTGAAGAGTGGGGGTAGCATCGATGCTGACACCACCTGCGGAGAGATTAGCAACTTTGCGGAGATAGACAGTGCGATCGCTCTCAATTACGCTATCCAGAGATAATCCCTGTTCCTGCAAATACATCTCCATCGCCTCATCGCACTGAATCTTACTTAGCGGCGAAGTCGGAGTGTCTAAACGTGCCAGGGTTCTGTTTTCTCGACGAATTAGATCGCGAATAGGCGATCGCCCATCCCCCACCACCCAGGCGGGACGACGTTCAGTTGCAGCCACAAATCGGCCATTAACACACAATAACCGGAAGTCAGCGCCCTTAAAGCTTTGCTCAACAATAACTCGCACAGGTGCTTGCTCTGGAATCGCCTTAACTGCTCTCTTAAAAGCCGCTGCTAATTCCTCAGCATCTTGGATATCAGCCGTTACCCCAATTCCTTTATGACCGACTACAGGTTTAACTGCAACTGGATAGTCAATCTCTCTGGCAGCCGCGATCGCTCCGTTTTCAGTAGTAACAATATCGCCTTTAGGTACGGGAAAACCTAACGTTGCCAAAAATGCTTTACAGTCATCTTTACGAGTAGTAAAATCCGAATCCAAATGGCTATCAGAGTCAAAAGTAGTCGCTTGTCCGCGCACTAATTTTTTGCCATAACCGTACTGCATTAATCCTTCATCCCACAGATAAAAACTGGGAATGCCTTTCTGAGTCGCTTCGCGCATGAGAGAATAGACAGTTGGCCCGCCATAAACTGACTGCCGGAACATACTTTGGAGTACGCTAATTTGTTCTTCTATGGGAAAGTCTTGACCTTGGTTAATCGCTTCAAACCAATCCCAAACCGCGTAAACTACAGCCCTCGCCGTGCGGGCGTGGATAGCTTCGATACTAATCCGATGATAATGCCCATCATCCTTGACATTCCAGCAATTGAAGTGTAAGCCCATGTCCAGTTTCCCGACTTCGGAAGCAGTGCGGGCAAATAAGTGGGCGTGAGATTCGTAAGTTTCGCCTAGTAGCTGCGGGTAGCGATCGCCTATTGCTTCCAGATAGTTAGCGATCGGTAGAGGTTCTCTAGAGTCAGTCACGGCGAAATCAAATACTAAAGCCGCTGTTTCTAAATATGGGTTTGCGCCCATAAAGTGCTTGAAGTTAAAAATATCAAACACATCGCTTTTCCTGGCATTGACTCGGACTGTATCTGCGACTTTTTCTTGCAGCATTGAATACCTACTTTGAACTAAAACTTTATTATTACTTTATAGCCAGTGTATTTCCAACTATCTAAAGACATAGCTAATAAGAGGGATTGATGATTTTTTAGCTTTTTAAGTTATGAATAAAAAAGGTTCGGTTCCTAATGTCAGCAAACTATAACTTGCGAGTGATGGCAGAGTGAGTTAAGCTGTAGGTCAATATAAAGATAGAATTAAATCAGGAAGCAGGATTATGAACATGACAAAAACTGCTATCAGAGATCGACTTCATGAACTGGCTGAAGAAGCCTTTCACAAGAAACTGATTTCTGGCTATGGCGACGGGCAAGACTCCAACGAATACCAAATCGTCTGGAACGGCAAACCCCGACACCTATCGTTAGAAGAAGCACACTCTTTATTAACCACCTTGATTCAACAAACACAGTAATTCAACATTGCCCTAAAAAATAAATCGATAACCAACGCAGATATAATCTCCAATTATCTGCGTTTAGCTAATTGGATATAGGTTTTTGCCCAGGCTTTTAAGACTTGTAGACAATGATGTAGGGTTGTAAAAAGCGCTAAGTATATGAGCTTAAGCCAAAAACTTCTGTATCAATCTCTACCTTTTGATAGTTTTAGAGTTAAAAATGGTCGTGTTTTATTAGAATATAGGCGAACAAAGGAGATGCTATGACCTTAAGCGAAAATGGCGGGCAGTTATTGATTATTGGCGGAGCCGAAGACAAAGAGGGTGAGTGTAAAATCCTCCGCGAGTTCGTGCGACGCGCAGGAGGTATTAAAGCTCGACTTGCGATCATGACGGCTGCGACGAGCTTGCCTGGAGAAGTAGGGGATAATTATATCAGAATATTTGAGCGGTTAGGAGCAGAAGACGTGCGAGTTGTCGATACTCAGCGACGAGAAGATGCCAATAACCCTGATGCCTTAGAAGTAATTCAACAGGCAACAGGCGTATTTTTTACTGGCGGAGATCAATCGCGGATTACTAGCTGTTTGAAGGACACGGAACTGGATGCAGCTATTCACCAACGCTACTCAGAAGGTATTATTATAGGCGGCACCAGTGCCGGAGCTGCAATGATGCCTGATATCATGATTATTGAAGGAGAATCTGAGACCAATCCCCGCGTTGATGTAGTAGCGATGGGGCCGGGAATGGGTTTTCTGCCAGGGGTAGTAATTGACCAGCATTTTGCACAGCGGGGTCGCTTAGGACGCTTGGTTTCAGCACTGGCACAACAACCCGCAGTCTTAGGATTTGGTATTGATGAAAATACAGCTATAGCAGTCAACGGCGATGAGTTTGAAGTGATTGGTGAAGGCGCTATTACTGTGATCGACGAATCAGAAAAAACCCATGATAATTTAGATGGACTTTTAAAAGATGAAGCCTTGGCAGTTTGCGGCGCAAGGCTACATATCCTGCCTAACGGATATCGCTTTAATTTGAAAACTCGCAAGCCTATTTTTACTCAGCAAAGTCAACAAAGCGAAGAAGCGAGGGAGGTAGCGCCAGCGCGGTAATATCTTAGTGAAAATACAGTGAAGGGCAAGATGCAGATGCTACTTTAGTTGAATTATCTTGCCCTTCACACCGAATAAAACTTAAGAAAACTTAAATGTTTTAGCAACCGGAACTCAAGCAATTTTTTGATCGTCATCGAAGAATTGCTGTACCTCGCTAGTGGCTATTAAGTTCCAGCCTTGAAGTCTTAATTTCTGAAATGTTGCCCATCCTTTAGAGCCTCCGGGTTCGAGGTAATCCGGCACAGCGAATTGCCCAAAAGCTGTATAGGGCCGCCAGGGTTGATTCGGTGCTGTCCGCAAGTGTAAAATTTTTTCCTGGTTTTCACTTCCCATGCGGGGCAACCAGCACATTTGCTTTAACATGATCGAACTCCTCAGTCTCGTAAGGGTCAATTTGTTGCTCTCCCAAATTTTACTCTGTGACTCCCTTAATGCCTCTCGTAGTGCATAATAAGAAAGAAGGATAAGATCGACCTTTACCAATTACTGCTTATCGATGGAACGGCAGTCAGTAAAGCTAATTTGGGTGGGGTAAGGTTTCCTAGTTGTTGGCTAGAAAACAAGTGCAGCGCAGGAAGAAGCAAGAACTATAAACGCTGCACCAAGGCTCAAACTATAAAGAAGAGGAATCCACTGGATTGATTTATCCATTTTTTCTCCTCTGGTGTACAATTACATCCTCATTTTCTCCTTTTCCGGAGCGGGTAACATCTTTCTAAGGTATAACCTGTACTTGCAAAAAATTTGTTTCTTAAGTTACAAATTGCTCGCTTCAGCTAAAAATATTTTATTTTTGCCTCTACATACAGTGCTGTAAAAAGTCTGGGAAAACAAGTGTAGGACTGATGCAGAGCTCCCTCCAACTCTCTTAAAAAACGAGGCAAAAAAATTTTCAAGTTCTTCTTTTTGCGGGTGATAGAGGGGATAACTGTTGGCAGCTTTGTTAATTTCTCTCCAGAGGCAGATGAGATAGCACTTCTGCCCACCTTAAATTGTATTTACACGAACATTATTAGAGGATAATCAGCGATGGGTTGGCTGCAAAGACTATTTGGTTTAGAAAAACCTCACCAAGAGGAAGCCCCCGCTCCTCAATCTGCTCCTCAATCTGCTCCTCAATCTGCTCCTGCTCAAGCCCCGGCAACTAAATCTGCGACAACAACGCAAACTATTCCAGCAGAGCGAGTAGGGTTAAATGGAGAATACGATCAAAGTGGCTTGGCTAAGCGTGTGGCTCTTGCTTTCGATCAAAATCCTGAAGTAGCAGATATCGATAGTGTATATGTAGCTCAACTGGGCGGCACTGTGGTGTTAAAAGGAAAAGTTTCCAGTCAGGAAGTTCTCAACAAATTGGTAAATATTGCTAGAGGTGTCAACGGTGCCAGTGGGGTGGAAACGAATCAAGTCACTATCGGGTAAAATATGTTGTTTGGCGGTGGATAATCTATGGGAAAGTTCCCCTTGAGAGAACTTTCCCTCAGTAAAAGCTATCGTTTATCGCTCTAGTTTACGCTGGAGAGTGGGGATGGGATATTGAATTTGCATCTCTTATCCAAAACCCGAAATCTACTAAACTTGTACTAAGCTTGAAGCCGAAAAGTTGCGACAAATAAGCCTAACTTCTACTCAGATGACGCTCTTAAAATTGACTATTCTGAATCTCATCAATTTGCTGTAGACTTAGTTATTAGATCGAGTCACTTCATAGAGCCATCTTAAGCTATAGCAAATTTATGACTGGGGAAACTTTAGAGCCTACTCGCGGTCAGTTAGAACGGAATCTTTCGCAGCGCATACTTGCTCTGTATCGCTCTCAGTTGGGACATCAGCCCACTCAAGTGAGCTGCACTCTTGTAGATGAAAAGCTAATAATAGTCTTGGAAAATGCCCTTACTCCACCCGAACAACTTTTAGTCCAAAACGGTCAAGAAGGTTTGGCTCAGCAGGTACGCTCCGAGCTGGATATGGTGATTCAGTCGCAACTTAAGGAACTGATCGAGAAAGTTCTAGAAGTACCTGTTACCGATCTCCTCAACGATTCGACTTTAGAGACAGGGAGGACTGGAACGATCGCGATTTTGGAGTTTGTCCCCAAATTTCGCGATGTCGTTACCAAGTCCAAGGCTAAATCAGAAATGCCCTCTAGTGGAGGTGGCGGCGGATAGTTATTTCTAAATTATCCAGGTTAAAAGGTTTGCAAATGTAGTCAGTAAAACCAGCTAAGAGAATACGCTTGCGGTCTTCAGGTCTTGCCAATGATGTAACGGCAATAATTGGAATATTGACAAGTTTTGGGTCTTGCTTAATTTGGGAAATTAATTCAATTCCGTCTATATCTGGCAGGCGGATGTCTAATAAAATTAAATCGGGTAGGCGATCGCGGATAATGGCGAGTGTTGTTTTCCCATCCACAGTTCCCAAACACGAACAACCAAACAAATCGAGAATTTGGCTCATCAATTCTAAGTTGTCCAGATCGTCATCTACAGCCAAAACTAAAGGTCGGGGGTCAAATTTATTTTGACCTGGGTTCAAGGTACATTCCCAATCTGTACTCAGAGTAGAGTAAATCATAAACTTGCAAGGTTCTGTCGTAGAAAACTTTGAAACGAGGCATTCCCCAAGTGGCGAAGCGGCACCTGAGACCGACTGGCTCGTGTTTATGATTGGTAAGTTGGCAGCCTTGACTGGATTTAAACTCAACAGTATCCATCTGAGAGCCAAGCTACTAGCGAAATTATATTTTCAGTCGTTTTGCAGCAAATATAAAGAAATTATAAAGCAAAAAGTAGTGAAGTGGTGTATTCGGATATACCGCACTAGCGAAGTTGAGTTGAGGCTGCTTTCAACGATGTGCCAATATTGCATAGCTCTCACTAAAGGCTCATCTATCTAGAGTAGTATTTGCTTTGGTAGGGGTATTTCTCAATTTACTTCTACTGAGAGATACCAGGATTTAGGCTTTAGATTTCAATAAAATATAGGCTGTCATCCCTAAAAAAATAGCGGAGGAAGTGAAGGTAAAAATTTACGATTTAAAATCCACAACTGCATAAATTTTCATTAAATAATTAGGAGATTTTTATGACAATAGCGATCAGAGAGGATCTGACTTACATCCTGCTGAAAAAGATTGAGGAAGGAGATGGTAGCAGGGGCGAGTCAGAAATTAAGCAAGCCGCAGAAGAGTATGTGGGCAAAGAAGTTACAGAAGCAGACTTACTCGGTCACTTGGATTACCTCAATCAACAAGGATTTATTGAGGCGGAATTTAGTGGAGACGCTTACGGCGGCATAGATCCTCTGCCGCCCTTAGTAGCTTTTCAAGAAGCAGATTTGACTGAAAAAGGTCATCAACTGCTAAATAAGATAGAGCAGAGCCCTCGCAAGTCTCTGCACCAACAAGGCTCAGTGGTTCCTATTGCTCATAAGGATCGCCCTTTCCTAGAAAAAGTGATGGTGAATGGTCACTTGGAGGATATTTTTGATGCCAAAGATATTACCGAATTGGTGTATCGCACCATGCGAGACTTGATGACAACAGATGCCTCCGATCGCGTAGCTGCTGAACTACATAAAGAGACGTTACCTACAGAGGACAAACGCCTGCAAGATGAAATTGTCGATTTGTGGAAAGATACTAATCCTTTAATAGGATTGCTCAGTCGAGTGCGTCCACCTTGGCATGGGCCGGCTCCTTTTGTAATCGATTCCGATCTTTTTGCTTTCCGCGTCGAACAAGAGGGCGGACTTCCTTCGGGAGTGAAGCCAGAAATCGCTATTAAGGCTGTATTTTCTGCCACTAAAGATGAGCTATCTCAGGAGCGAATTAACGAAATAGCTGGCTTTTTACCGGAGAGAATCCGAAAAATTTGGGAGGAAGCTTAAAGGAGGAAACTGAAAGTAGGACTTACCAGACATCTCTTATCTATTCTCTCCAGAACATTAAGTCGTCTTCCTAGCAAAGGTTGGCGACTTTTGTTTGAGATTTAATAAAAATTTTAAATTTTGTGCAAGTTTTTTAATATTTACCCCCTAAAAATAATACTATCGAATAAAGGACAAAGTGTATTTAAGATAACACTTAAGCTCCACGATAGTGATTCGTAAATGGCTGTTTTCAGCTTAGGAGATGGAAGGGGATGGCTAATAAAAAACTTAGACAACTATCAAGCTCAGCAATGGAGCGCGAGAGTTTGCTTAACCGAATTACTACTCGCATTCGTCGTTCCCTAGAACTGCAAGAGATTCTGACAACAACAGCACGAGAGATCCGTTCTTTTTTAGACACCGATCGCGTTAAAATCTATCGGTTCGATGCCGATGCTAGCGGAGAGGTAATTGCCGAATCAATTAAGGGCAAAAATTTGCCCTCTTTGCTGGGCCTCCATTTTCCGGCGAACGACATTCCGCTTCACACGCGGGAAATGTTTATCAAAGCCCGCCAGCGAGTGATTGTAGACGTAACGTCGCAGCATCAGACGATTAACAGGTTAGATTGCCCAGAAACAGGGGAAAGTTTAACGATCGAGGACATTTACTATGGCGCAGCCGACCCCTGCCACGTCGAATATCTGACTACGATGGGAGTCTGTGCTTCCCTGACTGTACCAATTTTACATCAAAATCGGCTTTGGGGACTGTTAGTAGCTCACCACAGCAAACCTCGTCAATTCAGCGAGCGAGAGTTGAAAATAGTACAGTTGCTTGTAGATCAACTCTCAATTGCGATCGCTCAATCTTCTCTGCTCAGCCAAGCTAGACAGCAAGCTCGCGACGAAGCGATCGTTAACCAAATTAGTAGCCTCCTCCACTCCCCCCTGGACATTACAGAAATTCGGCAAACTGTTCTCGAACAAACAGTTAAAGCCTTGTCAGGTTCCGGGGGGAGATTGTATATCACACCCGATCCAACTGGTCAACCTGCCCAACTTTATATCTACGGTTCGCAGCCCAAGGAAGGATGGATTGAAGAAAGTATTTTTTGGCAGCAAATGATGGGGGTTTTCAACCAAGACGAAGGGGAGGCGACTGCCCACAAAAATACCACAGAAGAGAATTTCTTTCAACCGTTAATAGCGGGAGGAGAGAGAGGACTAGACTTAACTATTTACACTTCTATTATACCACAAATTTACACAATTCCCGATATTTACAAAGAACCTCAATTAGAGTCTTTAATTTCAAGTTTCCACTCAGTTCCTATTCGCTCAATTCTGATCGTACCACTGCAATACCGCCACCAGTACGTGGGCTGCTTAACTATTTTCCGCAGCGAAATAGAAACCGATACTTTATGGGCGGGGCGCTGGAATCGAGACGAACGCAACCACCGCCCCCGGATTTCCTTTCAAGCATGGCGAGAAGTCAGAACTGGACAGGCACAAAACTGGACGAATGAGGAATTAAAACTGACAAAATCGCTGGGAATTCACCTTTATATGGCTGTGATGCAAAGACGGGTAGAGGGGATGGTACGGCATCAAGCTTCTCACGATCAACTAACTGGTTTAGCCAACAGGTTACTATTTAATGAAAGGCTATCTCTAGCTTTAGCGAATGCCAATCAGCGCGGGGAAATGCTAGCAGTAGTATTTCTCGACTTGGACGGATTCAAACACATTAATGATACTCTTGGTCATGCCGTTGGCGACCAATTATTACAATGCGTTGCCCACCGTTTAATTACCTCTTTGCGGACAGGAGATATTATTGCGAGATGGGGTGGGGATGAATTCACCTTTCTATTTTCTCATATTAAATCTGCGGAGGATACTACTAAGATTTGTCAGTTAATTCTGCACAGTCTTAATACTCCTTTTCAACTGGAAGATCGAGAACTTTATATTAAAGCTAGTTTGGGAATTGCTCTGGCTCCTTATGACGGAGAAGATGCCGATACGCTGCTGAAAAATGCTGATGCTGCGATGTATAGAGCTAAACAGCAAGGGAGGAATAATTATCAGTTATATAGCCCTGCTATTGGGAGTAAAGCTTTTGAGAGACTGATATTAGAAAATAATTTATACAGAGCTTTAGAACACAAAGAATTTCTGCTATATTATCAGCCGCAAATTGATTTAAATACGGGTATGATGATGGGTGTGGAAGCGCTACTCCGCTGGCACCATCCCGAACGGGGATTGATTCCTCCTAATGAATTTATCCCTTTAGCAGAAGAAACTGGATTAATTTGCCCTATTGGGGAATGGGTAATGCGGACTGCTTGTGCTCAAAATAAAGCGTGGCAGTTAGCTGGATTACCACCAATTCGGATGGCAGTTAATCTTTCGGCTCGCCAATTCCAGCAAACAAGTCTGGTAAAAACTATTCCGCAAATTTTAGAAGAAAGCGGGCTTAAACCTGAATATTTAGAAATAGAAATTACTGAGAGTATTGCTGTGCGTGATGTCCAGTTTACTATTGCTATTCTCTGTCAGTTGCGCCAGATGGGTATTCATATTTCTATGGATGATTTTGGCACGGGTTACTCTTCGCTGTCTTCTCTGAAACATTTGCCGTTAGACAATTTAAAAATAGACCAGTCGTTTATAAAGGAGCTGATGAGCGATCGGAACGATGCTGCTATTATTAAGGTAGTGTTAGCTTTGGGTCATGGTCTGAAATTGAGAGTAATTGCTGAGGGAGTGGAAACGTGGGATCAGTTACAATTTTTGCGAGGAATTAAGTGTGACGGTGCCCAGGGATATTTCTTTAGTAGACCTTTGCCCGCGAAGGCGCTAACACAAATGTGGAGAATGGGATATGGGGAATGGGGAATGGGGAATTGGTAATTGGTAATGGCTAATAGCTAATTGCTAATGGCTAATTGCTAATTACCCATCCTCCCCATCCTCCCCATCTCCCCCTCTCCCCCTCTCCCCCTCTTCCCTAGTCCCTAGTCCCTAGCCCCTAGTCCCTTCTTCTATAATTAGCAATTACCCATGTCTTTACAATCTATTAGTGTGCCAGCAAAAACTACTCAAACACCTGTGGGCGTGATTGTTGCACTGCACGGATGGGGTGCAAATTATCATGATTTGGCATCCTTAGTTCCAGTGCTAAATTTGCCTGATTACCATTTTGAGTTCCCAGATGCACCTTTTCCTCATCCTCAAGTGCTGGGGGGAAAAATGTGGTATGACTTGCAAACTAAGGAGTATCAAGGTTTGGCCCAAAGTCGGCAAATGCTGAGGGATTGGCTGCTGTCTTTAGAAAGTAAGATCGGGATACCTTTGTCTAGGACTATTTTGGGCGGGTTTTCCCAAGGCGGCGCGATGACTCTGGATGTGGGGTTAAGTTTGCCTTTGGCAGGTTTAATTTGTCTGAGTGGATATTTGCACTCTGTTCCTCAACCTGCTAGCAAGGTTTTACCGCCCACTTTGATTGTACATGGCAGGCAAGATACGGTTGTGCCTTTGAGTGCGGCGGTGCGATCGCGAGACGATTTGACTGCTTTGGGTGGCCGGGTGCAGTATCGTGAATTTGATATGGGGCATGAGATTCGGCCGGAAGTGATAGATTTAATGCGAAGTTTTGTTGTGGAAACTATGCCAAAAACGAGTTAAAGGTTTAGGATGTAATATGGATCTTTAAACAAGACTCCAAAACTAATGGTTAAGGCAGGTGCCGCTTAAGGAAGGTGCAAACGATGAAGACTTTGATCAAAGCATCCCGTGATATTGCTGCACTGACTTCGGAGGATGTGGCAAAGTTGGCCACTCGTTTGGAGGAAGATGATTACACCGATCCTTTTGAGGGATTAAATGATTGGCATTTGCTTCGGGCTATAGCCTTTCAGCGTCCAGAGTTAGCCGAACCCTATTTCCACCTGCTGGATATGGAAGCTTACGATGAAGCTTAACTGAAGATCGAGTTAGTTATTCTTTTTTCTCGCAAATGTTAATAATTCCTGGCGAATAGAATTCGCGACTACACAAACGAAGTCCGCCTGCGCGGACTGAAAATTGAGTCAGAGAATAGAACCCGCGCAGGCGGGTTTTATCTGGGTAGCTGCGGTTTTAACCGCCGCGTCAATAATTCCTGGTAGTATGAATGGCAGAAGAATTTTAATTGGGATTAGTGGCGGTATTGCGGCTTATAAAGTCTGCGAAGTGGTTTCAACTTTGGCTAAGTCAGGTGCCCAGGTGAGGGTAATTCTCACTGATTCGGCCCAAGAGTTTATTACGCCTTTGAGTGTGGCTACTTTGTCTCGCCATTCTGCTTATACGGATGGCGATTTTTGGCAACCCACACACTCGCGCCCGCTACATATTGAGTTAGGAGAATGGGCAGAAATTTTCGTTATTGCGCCTCTGACGGCTAATACTTTGGCGAAGTTGGCGGGGGGTTTTGCGAATAATTTGCTGACTAATGTTGTGCTGGCTTCTCGGTGTCCAATTCTGTTGGCCCCGGCGATGAATACGGATATGTGGGAACAGTTGGCGGTGCAGCGGAATTGGCGGCAAGTATTGACAGATGAGCGTTTTTGTGGTATGGAGCCTGGTGCTGGGATTTTGGCTTGCGATCGCGTCGGTGCTGGTCGGATGGCGGAACCAAGTGAGATTTTAGCGCACATTGAATCGTTGCTGCATACTGGGGGCAAGCAAGATTTAAGGGGTAAGCGGGTGTTAATTAGTGCGGGAGGAACGCGGGAACATCTCGACCCGGTGAGGTTTATCGGCAATCCTTCTAGCGGTAAAATGGGGATGGCTTTGGCTGTGGCGGCTTTGCATCGAGGGGCGGCAGTGACTTTGGTACATAGTATAGATGAGAGGTTATTGCCCAGGGGAATTTTGAGAGCGATCGCAGTTGTGAGTGCTTTGGAAATGCGCGAGGCGATGCTGTCTTGTTTCCCGGAGGCGGATGTAACGGTGATGGCGGCGGCGGTGGCGGATGTGCGGCCGAGGGAGTATTTTAGTGAGAAGTTGCCTAAGCGATCGCTTCCTAGTTCTTTGCCTTTGGAACCCGTGCCGGATATTGTAGCTGAGTTGGGGAGTTTGAAGCAGCCCCATCAAAAACTGGTCGGATTTGCAGCACAAACTGGAGATATTGTCAAGCCTGCGTTGGAGAAGTTGGGAAGGAAGAAGTTAGATGCGATCGCGGCCAATCCAATTGATAAAATAGGTGCGGGTTTTAATAGCGATACTAATCAGGCAATTTTGATTAATTGTCAGGGGCAACAACTAGAAATTCCACCTTGCAGCAAGTTAGAAATGGCCCACCATTTATTTGATTTTGTATTCGCAGAATAGAGTTTCCATTCAATTAGTTTCCCCAGAGAGTAGACATAAGTTGGCAAGCTCACTATCAGGAAATTTATCGTTTCTATTCAATTAGTTTTCCCAACGAGTGGGAAGCTAACCTTATTATCACACAGACAGGGCGAGATGTCCAATTTAATCGCTCCCATCATTCGTAATAACAACTTTAGTCACTTCCTCAGTCATCAATTCATCATCTTTAACTGTAACGGCCAACCTAAAACCTAAAGCATCCAGTAACTCAACAAAAGCATAAATTTCTGCACAACCACTCGCCGTCAGTAACTTGTCAAGTTTCTTATGTTTCAGTTGAGTTGAATCAGAAAGTTTATTCATTTTTGCATAAGCTTCAACAACATTTCTAAGTACCTTTGGCAGCAATTTAGGTTCATCACCGCCTTCTTGCAAAGTCACCTCAATATAACCCGCAGTTTCCTCCCAATTTTGGAGAGTTTCAATCAAAAATTCGTGGTAGCTTCTACTTGTTGGCATTTTGACTGTTTGCATAATCTTCCCAATACTCCTTAGCTTTCTCAATATCTTGTTTTTGAGTCTTTTTATCTCCCCCTATTAGGAGAAGAACAATTGTTAATCCAACTTGTCCAAAGTACACCCGATAACCAGGGCCATAGTCAATTCTCAGTTCAAATACTCCGTCTCCGACTGAAGAACTATCGCCCAAATTACCAAATTCAACTCTGTCAAGCCTTGACTTAATTATAACTCTGGCTCTAGTATCTCGGAGCGAGTCATACCAATTCTCAAAAGGACTTGTTCCATCGGCTCTCAGGTAGTTCTCAATCTGTCTTGGTTGCACTTCCATAATTTTACCGCACTCGCCGATTAATTTCTATAGAACCTGCCAGAAATTCAACCCCTAGCGGACGAATAAGAATCACTGTAGTAGCAACTTTAGTCGATTCCCATTGTAAATTCATCTTCTTTAATCGTAACTGCCAGCCGGAAACCTAAAGCATCCAGCAATTCTACAAAACTGTAAATTTCTGCACAGCCACTCGCTGTCAGCATCTTGTCAAGATTCTCATGTTTCAATTTGGCTGAATCAGAAAGATTATTCATCCTCATCCGAGCTTCAACCACTTTTCTGACTGCATTAGATAGCAGTGCAGGTTCAGGATCTTTTTCTTCCAAAATAGCCTCGATAAAGCTAGCAGCGTGTTCCGAATCTTTTAAAGACTCAATCAGAAACTCGTCGTAGCTATCACTTTTAGGCATTTTCACTTTTTGCATAATCTTCCCAATACTCCTTAGCTTTCTCAATATCTTGTTGTTGCGTACTTTTATCACCGCCACAAAGGAGAAGTACAATAGTTTCTCCTATTTGTCCAAAATAGATCCGGTATCCTGGGCCATAATTAATTCTAAGTTCCCAGACACCTTCTCCTACCGATCGATAATCTCCCAGATTACCCAGAATAACTCGTTCAAGCCTTGCATCAATTTTAGCTTGAGCTTTCCCATCTCGCAAACAATTGTACCACTCTAAGAAAGGAATTTTGTCATCTGGTGTAATGTAACGTCGAATTTCTCTTGGTTGCACTTCCATAATTTTACCGCACTCGCTCGCTAATTTCTATAGTAGAGGCAATCCGCACCTATTCCTAAAACAAATCATACTTAAGAGAGAGGCATCTGAGTGATGATCGAGTAACTCTTAGTAGAGAAAAGTAAGATTCAAAAAAAGTCTCGCCAATGAATGCAAAATTAATCGGGAAAGCAAATCTACTACTTAGCAGCCTAATAGTTAGCCTGGGAATGTACACCTTCCCAGCATCAGCACAGCAAGTCTCCAATGCTCAAGTTTCCGCACTCGTGGAAGCACTGCGACAAGCCGCACCGCCTAACTCTCCTAATGATGGAATGTACAGCCAATGGCAAATTTTACCAGGCAATATTCCCCGCTGGTCAAAATTATGTATTAAACAAGAATTAACACCCCAACAATTTGAGGCGGACACCGCAAAAGCGCGGTCAGTTGTTACCTGTATAGTGGGCGATACTCTGCGCGATGAATATAAAGCTAGCGGTAACAATGAATTATCAGCAGTACGTCGTTCAGCTTGTTGGTGGATGACTGGAAAATCGACAGCTTGTAGCAGCGGTGACACCGCTACCTATGTCCAAAAAGTTGTCAATTTTTATCAGCAACAACGGAAAAAAAGTTGAACTCAAAGGCTAATTTAGTAATCTGGATAACTGGAGTACCTGTGATACCCCTTTATTCCTTAGTCCGCGTAGGCGGACTTTGTTTGTGTAGTAGCGATTTCAATCGCCAAATAATAAACATAATAAACGGGGTATAAAACTACTTTTCAACTTGACTCCTCATCAACCGCTGTACGCTTACCAAAGCCCGATTTAATTCATAACCTTTGCGTTCAGCATTCTGCAAATAAGCCTGCTGTTCCTCCTCAATCATCTGCACATCTTGACGCACCAAACCATCTAATAACTTTTGAGCCGCACCAAACAAACTATCCTTCACAAATCGACGGAATCTCATAGGCAATTTATGCAAACGCCAAAAGGCATTTAATGATGTAAAATGAATCAAATAAGCCTTAGTTGCAGTAGCGCTAATTGGGCAAACTAAACAGTAAATCTTAAAGTCTTTGCCTAAAGTTGAAACCCAGTGCGGATAAACATAACTTACATCGAGCGGTTCTGGATGGAGGCGACGCAAAGCCGGGAAAAATAACTGAGAAATCGACCAAATTTTATCAATTTTGTAATAGCTTTGAGCTTGATAGTGAGCATCTACTCTATCAGCATCTTCATCCAAATCTTGTAACACCGGCTCTGCCCAAGCTTGCCAGTCTTGATGCAAATGTCCGTGATACATATCCATCAAATTTTCAATTAAAAACGAATAGTGAGCCTGACAGTTAATAACTGAAACTGTGGCAATATAGTTGATATGTTCCCACTCCGGTAAACCTAACAGAGAAACTTGTTCTGCTTTAGTTTCGTCCCCTGGAAATAGCCAGATAAAACCGTCTTGTTCTTTAACTGGAAAAGAGCGAATTTTGCAGCTAGGCAACTTTTGATTATCTGCTAAATAATCGACTTCTGCACATTCACCGCTAGCATTAAAACGCCATCCATGATAGGCACATTCTAGCAAATCCCCTTTAACTTGACCGTGACTAAGTTTAACTTGTCGGTGAGGACATCTATCTTCCAATGCGCGAATTTCCTCTGTATTATCTCGATAAATAACTATCGGTTGATTCCAAAGAATAACAGCTATAGGTTGAGTTTTAACCTCGTTACTTCGCGCAACTACATACCAGAAATTGTAGTTAATACCTAACTGGCGAATATGATTATTTTGAGTAGTCAAAGTTGGAGACTGCATTATTAGTTGTTAGTTGTTAGTTGTTGTTATCATGTTGAGGCAATAAATCGGATTTCTTTACATAATTCCTGATTTAGTCCGCGCAGGCGGACTTTGTTTGTGTAGTAGCGATTTCAATCGCCGAATGATTAAGGAAGGATCTAACAGTTAACCGTTAACTGTTAACAGTTAACAGTTAACAGTTAACAAAAATTAGATTTTCAAGAACCCCTCTGGATTCACAGTTAGGAGAGTTCGCCTTTGCAATCCCTCCTGATGTATAATCTCATTAGCTGCTAGCAAACCACTGCTAACTGCCCTTTCCATTAAACCACAAGGAAATGGCATTTTAACCCAATCGCCAGCAAACAAAAGATTAGGCACATTGCAAGAAGTTTGGGGACGTTCCGCATAACTTCCTGGTGGATAACCGGAAAAATTCTTTTGATTAACCAGTTCCCGATGTAACATATTGGCTGCTTTTAGTGAGGGTACAATTTCATAGAGTTCTTCCTCAAAAGTAGCCAGCAAAACCTGCTGATTTGGGAATTTTTTCTCCTTGTAACAGTAAGCGTGTAATTCGACAACACTACCGCCAGTCTGCTGATGCCACTCGATAAATTGATCTTGAATTCGATGGTAAAGGGTAATGCTGTCGGTTAGTTGATAACCGGAAAGGGAAGTAAAGTTACTGTGTTCCCATTCAAAATCTCGGTCAAACCAGAAGCGAGCAACAGCAAATGGATCTGCCAAGTTCAACTTTTCTATCTGACTTTGTACTGACTGATTTACATCACCACTCATTAAAGTAAATAGGTGTTGCACCCCTGGCACATCAGTAGCAAAAACATAGTAATCAGCCTGCACTGTTTCTTGAGAGTTGGGAACAGAATTTTTATTGACAGCCGCTAATAATTGTAACTCATCTTGCTGCCGCTCCACCACTTTAAAACGCGGTAAATCCCTTCGAGCTGGCCCCGCTATAACTCGTCCTTCAGTATCAAAAATTGCTCCGTGACAAGGACAATGAAATTTACCGTCATCCTCTCGCTTAACCGTACAACCTTGGTGAGTACAGGTGAGAGAAATTGCCTCTTTTCCATTCGCTGTGGTGGCAAATACGCGATCTCCTGCTCCGAAATATTCCGTAGCCGAACCATCATTAAGGAAAGAGTTTTTCTGTACCCAAAAAGGTACATTACTCTGGACATTTCCTACTTGATAGCTCAAAGCGTCAATCTTACCATTTTTGCAGTTAATGGCGGTGATAGCGACATCACTTAATACTTTTCCGCCTTTACTTGCAATTGCCTTAGCAATAGGGTTAACTAAACTTGTACCCATATCTTGCCGCGTACCGTTGAAGGCCAAACCCTCTGGATTGCCAAAAAAATAGAAGTGAAAAAATTGCATTAATTCTCCCACGCTCAATCGATCGGGAGCATTGAGGCTAGACTTAGCAAAGGGTAGAAAATACAAGTCATAAAGCCCTCGCGGAAACTCATCTTTTACCCAGTCAGCAACGGATATATTATCGAGTCGCTGAAAACTTTTCTGAGCTTGGAAGCCGCCAATTTCTCTAAAAACTTCCCAGTGAGCAGGTTTGGTGAGATCGATTCCCCAGCGCAAACGGTTGGGAGAGGCTACGGCTAAATCCACTACATTCCAGGGAAAAGCTGAATGGTTGGGACGGAATACTTCCGGCTTGTATTTGCCATCTCGAAAGACCACAGCGTAGGATTCTAAAGAAAGAAAATTATCGGTAATTTTCAGTTCTTTAACTAGGCTATTGAGGTTATAATATTGAGGGAAGAAACCGTGAAATCCGTGTTCCATCATAAAAGTTTCGTTGCCGACTTGGATCGGCCAACTGGCGATTTTGCCTCCGAGTTGAGGCGATCGCTCCAAAAGCGTCACGGTAAAACCCCTCTGAGAAAGTTCGTAGGCACTGGCGAGCCCAGCTAAGCCAGCGCCAACAACCACAACGCTTGTGGGGCGATTCAGGAGTCGTGGCAAGTTCAAACTATCTTGCTGAAAAACGGCTGGCTGCGGCTTTGAGAAGCGGGAGTAGCCCAGCAATCCTCCGGCGGCACTCACACCGAGCAATTTCAGGGCTGTCCGTCGAGAAACTGGTTGCGATCGCAGTGAATTGAATTGACTCATCAGCAGTACAGATTAACAGCGTCACGTTAAATGGGTAACAGACAATACGCCCAGACCGATCTTTGATGGCATAGGTCTTAGAGTATCAAGAAACCCTTAATCAGATTAACGTTGAGTGAGCTTTCTTGCAGCGGCCGATGGGCAGTTTGGAGGCAATTTACTCGCGATCGCGGTTTTATCAAAAAACTGACTGCAAGCCCATTGGCAATAGCTGCCTGGGATAAACGCTGTCTATTCTCACAATCCGCGTTACGATTAACTCTTTAATCGTTGATTTAATTTCTGAATCTTCCTAGCAAAATATTCTTGCTTGTGATTCAACTGTTTAGCAACTTCTAACCCTCTTTGATAGGCAGCTAAAGCTTCGGAGTAAGCCTTCAACTCCATATAAACTTGACCAATTCGATCGTAAGTTTCCATTACCCCATACAGATTGTAAGACTGCTGCTCGACAGTCAACTGCACTTGATAAATCTTCAAAGCGGCATCCCACTGTTTTTGCGAACGGTAGAGTTTTGCCATTTTTTCCAAAGCTTCGCTAGCCACAGCAAATTGTTGAACCACCAAGGCTGAGGCATAAGCTTCTTGATAGTATTGATTTGCTAAATTCAGTTGACCGAGCACTTCGTAATTAGAGGCAATCTCCATTTTTAAAGGAGGAACCGCCTTAAGATTTTGCTGGCTCAAATATAGGGAAGTTAATTTTTCCCTAGCCGCGATCGCTTGCAAAGGTTTTCGCGACTGCTCGTACATATAAGCCAACTGTTTAAGCGATTCCTCTTCAGTAGGAGCAGGTACAGGTATCGCCGTCGTAGTCGTACCATTACCAGACTCAGATGGGTTACGATTTGGTACGGTGGGATCGACCACAAACAAATCGCGATGATCCTGAATTAAAGCTGCTAATTCCTCATAGACACCAGCCGCTTTTTCGTAGCTAAACCAATTAGCATGAAGTTGTGCGATCGTCCTCAAAGTTTGCGCTTCTGTTAGTATCTCCGAGCGCGATCGCGCCCCCTCTAAAATTTTCTGATAAACTTCCACTGCTGGCCCTTTTGCCCGCACCTGTTGAAAAGCCAAACCCAGTCCTTGCAACAACTCGGCATTCACAGGAGATTCAGACAAAACTTCCTTTTGAATAGCTTGTAACCGCTGGGTAATAAACTGCAACTCAAGCTGCTGACTCCGATCCCAAGCAACTTTACCAACCCGACTTAGCGCTTCTACTTCCGCCGCCGGGCCCAGATAACGTCGCAACCGCAATTCCCGATTCCAAATTTCAAAAGCTCCTGGCGTATCCGCAGCTTGCAGCTTAGCGATCGCCTCTAAGTTTAACCGATCCAGAGCCGCCGCCAATTCTTGACTTTGCTCTGGATCGAGATTTTCACCTTTTTTAGGAGGTGTAGGCAGCAGGGGATCGGGTGTGGTAATCTCAAGCGGATTGGGAGAAAATTGATCCAAGGTGGGTTGATTAGTTTGGCCGTTAGCAACAGAACCAGCGCACAACCATAAAGAAAACAAGGTAAAACTTGCCACGCGAACCATTGCGTTACCACGACACCAAAGCCATTTCTGAACCGTCACATCTTGCATATCAAAACAATGCTACAAACAAATAAAAATAAATCAGGGAACCCCATCAATAAGTTAGCACACCTATTAAGCCAGCGCATCTTGCACTTATTCAGTTTAGCCATAATTTTATTAACTTTGACTACAGCCTGTAGCCCTCCTCAAGCAGTCGCCAAGGATCGAACTTTCCTAGACCTCTCCCTCGACTTCTTAAGCGAGTATCAACTACCAAAAATCAACTTTGACGATCTCCCCGTTGGCGGTTTATCAGGAATTGCTTACGATGGCAAAGGTACTGCGACTTCTACAGATCCTGCCTTTCGATTTTATGCCATCTCTGACGATCCCAGCGCATACGGTGACGCGAGATTTTATACTCTCAAACTCAAGCTGGCAGAGGCCGATACAGGAAAATTTGCCATCGATAGAGTCGCAGTTGAAGGTATTACTTATCTCGCCGACAAAGACGGAAAAACCTTCTCGAAAGATTCCATAAACCCTGAAGGTATAGCCATTTCTCCCCGCAAGTCAGTATTTGTTGCCAGCGAAGGCGTAACCCATCTTGGCATTCCTCCTTTTGTCCGAGAATTTGACTTAAAAACTGGGAAAATCCGAGGAAGCGTGCCCATACCAGAGCGTTATCTTCCCGATAACACAGATGAAAAGCAAGGCCAGGGAGTAGTTGACAATTTAGGCTTTGAATCCTTAACTATAGACCCAGAAAGCTGGAGTGCTGATGGTCTCGATCCGTTTCGGATCTTTACAGCTATAGAAGCCCCTTTAATGCAAGATAGCGACCCAGAGCAGGTAAAAAATCTCCGCTTATTGCATTATGTCATAGTCGATAAAACAGCGCAATTAGTTTCAGAAAATTTCTATCAGCTCGATCCGGCTCCTTTGACTATTTTGAATGGATTAACAGAATTAGTAGCTATAGGTAAAGGCGGTCACTTGCTCAGTTTAGAGCGTAGTTTTGGGGTTTATGGATATGGCGCTAAGATTTTTCAGTTAGCATTAGGAGGTGCTACTGATACTTCTAGAATTTACAGCTTGAAGGGTAAGGTGACAACGGCTGAACCCGTGAAGAAAAAGCTATTACTAGATTTGAAGGATTTGGAAATTCCTCTGTACAATTTGGAGGGAATGACTCTAGGGCCGCGTTTGCCAGATGGTAGTCAGAGTTTAGTATTAGTGAGCGATGATAATTTTGATGAGGAGCAAAAAACTCAGTTTCTATTGTTTCGCTTGAAAGTATAAGTAGAAGGAAGAAGGAAGAAGGAAGAAGGAAGGATTTAGTTATCTAAGAGAGAAGGAAGATACGTAATTCTGCGTAATTCCTGATTTATTCCTTTTCCCTCTCCTAAAAGGAGAGGGAAGAGAGAGATAGTTCGGGAGTTGGGGGATTAGGTCAAACAATGTAGCATTGAGTAATGCTATAGCAACCCCTGTCGTCAGTTAAGACGTTCTGAGTTCCACCAAACTCGCTGATTTTATTCCCTTCTTTCCCTAGCCCCTAGCCCCTAGTCCCTAGCCCCTAACCGCTGAAAGCGGTTCCTGACCCCTAAGACAACTTCTTCAAATCAGAATTAGCCACCTCATTACCAACAATAGATCGCATTCCCTCTAAAGTTGCGGGTATACTGCGCGGGTCCATAAACATCACCTTGCTGCTGTCGCTGCTACCAATTTTTAGACCCATATCTAAATAGTTTTGAGCTAGTAAAAACTGGAGTGCTTCGCGAGCATTCGGGTCATTTTCCAGAGTTTTGCCAATAATTTGCAATGCTTCAGCAGTCGCCTGAGCTTTAAGAACTTGACTTTGGCGTTCCGCCTGAGCTTTGAGAACGATCGCTTTTTGCTGCGCCTCGGCCTCCAAAATTGTCGATTTCTGACGCGCTTGTGCGTCCAAAACTTGAGCTTCTGCTCTACCTTGAGCGCTATTAATTGCCGAATCCCGTTCCCCTTCAGATGTCAGAATTGCTGCACGTTTGCGCCTGTCGGCCGCCATTTGCAATTCCATTGATTCTTGCACTGTCTGGGAAGGAACAATATCCCGCAATTCTACCCGCGTTACTTTCACTCCCCAAGGATCGGTAGCAATGTCTAAATCTCGGAGTAAAATTTCATTAATTTGAGAACGGGCCGTAAAGGTTTGTTCTAGATCGAGTTGACCCATTTCCGAGCGAATTTGCGTCAGCACCATATTTACCATTGCTGACTGAAGATTTTCTACTTTATAGTAGGCTTTTTCCATGTCCATAATCCGCCAGTAGACCACCGCATCTACTGTAAAAGAAACGTTATCGCGGGTAATACAGGCTTGGGGGGGAATGTCTAAGACTTTTTCGCGGATAGTTTGTTCATAGACGACGCGATCGAGAAAAGGGATGACAAAATTAAGACCAGGTTCCAATTTTTTGCCGCTATATTTGCCCAAGGTTTCGACTAAGGCTTCGTTCCCTTGATTGACAATTTTAATAGAGCCTGCGATCGTAGAACCGCCTAGAGCTAAAAATACGAGTAAAAAAAATCCTTCCATTTCAATTTCTCCTAAATAAATAGTAACTACCAAAGTAGTGAGGACATTCTGGTTTCCACCAAACCCCCTGATTTTCTTCCCTTCTTCCCTTCTTCCCTTCTTCCCTTCTTCCCTTCTTCCCCTTCTTCCCTTCTTCCCCATCTCCCCATCTCCCCATCTCCCCATCTCCCCCTCTTCCCTAGCCCCTAGCCCCTAGCCCCTAGCCCCTTCTTCCCCTAGCCCCTAGCCCCTATTCAAGAATGCAGCAGGTATTCTGGCATCACAATCAAGGTAGTACCTTCTCGCCCTACTACAATCACATTCTGGGAGGGTGCGATCGCGACAGCATCATCTGCACAACGAGCTCGCCAAGAGTTACCCTGATAAATCACTCTTCCCGTACCTCCAGCCGGAATTTCTGTCAAAGTTTCGGCTTCCTTAGCATCTTCAAGCACTTTGGCGTTGCGCTTTGGGACTAAGCGACGAGATCCCAGTATAAAAACTGCCGAGAATGCCATCCACAGTATCACCTGCAAATTAACGTTAGGCAAAACTAAAGATACAAGAGCTACGGCAAAAGCGCTCAATCCCATCATAAATGCTACAAAAGCAGTGGGTAGAAATAGCTCCGCCAAGCAAAGCATGGCTCCCGCCAGCAACCAGAGCTCGGTAGGAGATGAGAATATAGATAAAATCGGTTGCGGGGTGGAGATATTAGCAACCCCAGCAAATAAGCTGATGGTGTTCATTGTCGCGATCGCACTCATAAAAAGTATTCGAGATTAAGTAACTTAAATTACTGTCACCTCCATACTGCACGGCTCAAACTAAAATTTCAACGTAGAGGATACATTTGAGAAATTAATAGGGGCTAAAATCAGTTTATTCTCACATCCAGTAATTTAGCTCTCTCAAGCAAATAACTTTATAATGTTTTTAGACAAAATTTTTGACATGATTAGCCTTTCTTCCCAAAAGATTTATTGCCCCAACTTAGCCTGTCCCAATCCTCGCAATTCCTTGGGCCGCCGGGAGTGCGAAGCTTGCCAAACCCATTTGATCTATAGGTATCTTTGGGCAGTAGGGCCAGAAGCAGAACAAGTACCACAGGGTAGCGAAATCGGCGATCGCTACTTTGCGATCGAGCCTCAAGTTTGGCTCGATACCAGACCCGGAGAACCCCCTAACGCCCCCGAACAACTGCCTGATGCGATCCTTCCTTACCTCCATTTATACTCTGAAAGGCTTCACGTTCCAGAGGTCTATGGTTTTTGTCAACTAGGAGAATCGGAGGAAGCACCACAGGTATTGTTGTTAGAAAATGCACCAGTAGATGCGATCGGTCGCCTCCATCCTTCTATTGTAGAAGCTTGGCTAGGAACATCAGCAGTTCGTCAAGTTTATTGGCTGTGGCAAATTCTGCAACTGTGGGCTCCACTATCCGCCGAGGGAGTAGCTTCTAGCTTACTGGCGGCCGAGAATATTCGGGTTGAAGGTTGGCGAGTGCGGTTGTTGGAACTGCTTCCCGGAGGTAAATCTCAACCAACATTGCGAAATTTAGCAGAACTTTGGACTCCTTGGGTAGAAGCAGCACAACCATCCGTACAACAAGGACTGGAAGAAATTTGTATACTTTTGCGTCGTAGTGAGGCAACTGTAGAGGCGATCGCGCCAGAACTCAATCTGCTACTGCTCGAAGTCGCCGCTCAATTACCCCTACACTTAGAAATAGCTGGAGCCACCGATACAGGCCCTCAGCGCGACCACAACGAAGACAGCTATTACCCTAAAAATTCAGATTTACCCCAAATCCCAACCCCCACTCGCAACCCACAGATTCCTTACCTAGCAATAGTTTGTGACGGAGTTGGCGGCCACGAAGGCGGAGAGATAGCAAGCCAACTGGCAGTAGAGTCCCTCAAACCATTAATCCAAACTCTCTTAGTAGAAATAGCTCAACAGCCAGATTTGACTCCCCCAGAAGTCGTTAGCAGGCAACTCGAAGAGAGCGTTAGGGTAGTAAATAATGTAATTGCTGCCCAAAACAACGAACAAGGGCGAGAATTAAGGCAACGTATGGGAACCACTCTAGTTATGGCTCTCCAGTTACCTCAGCAAGTTAAAACTTCAGATGTCGAGCAATTAAATAATTCTCACGAACTCTACTTAGTTAATGTTGGGGATAGTCGCGCCTATTGGCTAACTGAATATAGTTGCTGTCGCCTGACTGTCGATGACGACGTGGCTACTAGGGAAGTCCGTCTAGGTCATTGTCTCTATTGGGAGGCGCAATTGCGATCGGATGCGGGAGCCCTGACCCAAGCTCTCGGTACGCGGGAAGGGGAATATCTGCATCCATCGATTCAGCGTTTTATTGTTGAAGAAGATGGTTTGTTAATGCTGTGTTCTGACGGTCTTAGCGATAATGATTGGGTAGAAAAATCTTGGGCAGATTATGCACCTGCCGTGTTAAAGGGCGAGATTTCTTTACAGTCAGCTATTCAGTCTTGGATTCGTCTGGCTAATGATAAAAATGGTTATGACAATACATCGGTGGTCATCGTTCATTGCCGGATTTCTCCAGAGAAGTTGGTGTTCTTCAATCCAGTTCAATTACCCAATACAACAGAGACTCTTGAATCTGAGCTTTCCGCAGCTTCTAAGGCACTTCTGTACCCTGAAACGGTTGGAGCTAAATCCCCCCGAAGACAGCAGAAATTGAAGAGCTTAGTGCCTGTGCTAGGGCTGTTAGCGCTGCTTTTAGTAGGAGGTGTTGGGGCTGTATGGTATCACAATCGCCAAGTCTCGGAACAAAAAAATGAGCAAATCCCCTTGTTCCCTAATACTTCCTCGCCGACTAAGTAGTGAAGTGGGGAGCGGGGGAGCGGGGGAGCAGGGGAGCAGGGGAGCGGGGGAGCAGAGGAGAGGGGGAGCAGAGGAGAGGGGAGAATTTATCTTAATTTTCTTGACACTCTCACCCCTGAATCTGTGTAGTTGTATGTAAAAATAGAAAGATTGTCCGAATCTAGTCCTAGTGCTTGGCATCGGTGCTGGTGGAGACTGTGAGAGAGATAACACTAAGTTTAAAGCTATGAAAGTTGGCGATCGCGTTTGCATCCAAAAATCTGTCGTTGTTTACCACCATCCCGAACATCGTAATCAACCCTTCGATCTTAAGGGCATGGAAGGAGATGTGGTGGCGATAGTTCTCGAATGGCAAGGCAGACCCGTAAGTGCCAACTTGCCTATTCAAGTCCAGTTCAACAAAAAATTTAGGGTACACCTCAAAGAGGATGAAGTGGAAGTCATTCAAAATAGTTGAGGAGGGAAAGTTTTGAGTTTTGAGTTATAAATCAATTTCATAATTCATAACTCATATTCCTCTTCCTTCTTATCGTTTTCCTCGGCGAAACCATCCCAGAATATTAAAATCGCCTTGCATTTTCTGCAATTCCTGCTGGTGTTGCTTAGCTGTGCTGTAATACCATTGGCAGTAACTCTCAAATTCCTGGCGATATTTTACTTCTTGGTAAAATTCCCTAGTAATTTGATGCTGTTTGAGAATTTCTGCGGGTACAGGCGGTTCGGGGACGATGTTTCGCAATTCATGAGGAAACATGATTTGTAGGTTCCTACTGCGGCAAAGGTTGGTATTGATTAGCCCAAAGCTAACACAGTTATACCCAACCCCGCAGCCGATATACTGCTAGTCCGATATACTCTTTTAAGGCTTTTGTTGACTGCTGTAAATTGTAAGCATCTGGCAGTAGATTTAAAAGTACAGCTTGGAAACTACTTTGAGATGCTTCCATATCCTGCTGTGTTATGGAAAAGTCTGTCGGTGCGGGAATTGTTTCTATTCCCTGACGCTGGAAAATTAGGAGCGATCGCGGCATATGTAAGGCTGATGTTACCAGTAAAATCGGCCCTAGAATGTTATTATCTTTTAAAATCTTGCGGACATTAACTGCATTTTGGTAGGTATTGAGAGAGGTTGGATCTTGGAGAATAGCTGATGTAGGTACGCCCATAGCTTGGGCTATTTCTGCCATGTCTGCTGACTCTGGTGGGCCTCCTCCTTTCCACTCTACTCTACCACCACTGAGAATGAGCCAGGGGGCTTTGCCTTGGCGATAAAGCTGAGATCCATAGAGGATGCGATCGCCTGCTTCGCCGACTTCTACCCAAGGTCGAGGCGGTAAAGCTGGCTTGATGCCACCGCCTAAAACTACTATAGCTCTAGTTTGGGGAATTGGTGTCGGCGGCAGATTTTGAGTTTCGAGCGATCGCACTAAATTTTGAGCAATCCAGCCATTACTCAATGTCAATAAAATAGTTAGTGCTAGGGCCATTGCCCCCGCCGCCCATCTGGGACGTTTCCAAAACATTACTAAAGCAAAAATTATTAACAGACAACTTAATCCCAATGGATAGAAAAATAAAGGCAGTAGTTTAGACAGGAATAAAAACATTTTTGGTAATTGGTAATTGGTAATTGGGATACACAGATTTTACAGATTCCTCTGATTTCACAGACTAAACGATCGTGACTCTAACTAATCCGTGTCATCCGTGTAATCGGTAAAATCCGCGTTCATAATTGGTAATTGGTAATTGCTAATGGCTAATTGCTAATTGCTAATTGCTAATTACCCATCTCCCCCACCCTCCCCATCTCCCCCTCTCCTCTGCTCCCCTGCTCCCCCGCTCCCCCTCTTCCCCTAGCCCCTTCTTCTATCTTTTTTTTCTAAATAACCAATCAAGTAAGGTGACGGCTCTACCAGTAGAACGATTCGACGACTGTAACTTTTTTTGTGGTTGAGTTTTTGCTGATTCTGGGACGAGGAAATTAGGCAAGTTTTCTGCGAGTTTTTCACTTGCTATCTCATCTACATTTATTGGTTTTTCCTCCTCAGTATTCCACCAAGTCAGAACTAAGCCACAAGCCGTCCCTCCAAGAATACCTAAGCAGATACTCAAAGGCATTGTATACCCAGTGAATCGAAAGCCAAGTGTTAGAAACAACCACATTGAAATACCTCCGGCTAAACCTACTGGGGGGATAGAAATTTTTAGCATAGTTTGTGAGGAGTTTTATCGTTCGTATATTATACTAAGTTGCATTAACTAACCTAAGTTACTATTTACTTTCTGACCTCAACCATAAATATTAATTTCGAGCTTCTTAGGCTAACCAAGGCTTGGCATCTCCTATTCCCTGTTTGATCGATATTCCCGATAGTAATTAGTTTCAATGGGCAATCGGCAATAAGCTCCGATCTAGTACCTCATCTAGCTAAGAAATACTATAATAACCTTGGCAGTTACTATATAAAGCGATCGCCCTCTATAAAGCTAAGCAATCCCAACATTTTCAAGGAGATGGCTTTGCTAGACTGGGAATGGGACAATTGCGTAAGTCCTGAACTTAATAAAGCGATCGCCCTCTATAATCAGAACAGTCGATCGCATCTTCAGATAAAGCAATTTTCGGCTGAACGGGACACTTGAGGTGATAGTCACCCGTAAAAAATGCACAATTAGCACAAGGAATTTGGTGCATCCGCTTAGCCCGCTTAACCGAGTCTGCGATCGCACTTCCAATGTTCCAGAATAGCAGCAACATCAACGCCCAAGCACAGACAAAGCACAACGGTACCAAAAAAGGCTCTATAGCTCGAATTAGAAAGTAAAGCATTTGAAACATAGCTTATACTTACAAACAGAGTAACTATAAAATAAATTAATCCAAAGCGCGACTAAGAGCAAGAAAAATTAAAAAATCTCAAAGCCTACCGGAAAACCGGAGGATTGTGGCATCATAGAGAACTGAACTAAAATAAAACTAGAGGAAATAACTTATGGCCCTGAGATTAGGCGATACAGTCCCCAACTTCACTCAAGCCTCCTCCGAAGGAGAAATAAATTTCTACGACTGGGCTGGCGATAGCTGGGTAGTACTCTTCTCACACCCCGCCGACTATACACCAGTATGCACCACCGAACTAGGCGAAGTTGCCCGCCTAAAATCAGAATTTGAAAAGCGTGGTGTCAAAACCATAGCCCTCAGCGTCGATAATGAAGAGTCCCACAAAGGCTGGATTAATGACATTGAGGAAACCCAAAAAGTTAGCCTAAATTATCCTATTTTAGCTGACGCAGATCGGAAAGTGTCAGACCTTTATGACATGATCCATCCCAACTCCTTGAACAACTTAACAATCCGTACAGTTTTCGTCATCGATCCCCAAAAGAAACTGCGTCTGAACATTACCTATCCTGCGAGTACCGGTCGTAACTTTGATGAAATTTTGCGGGTAATTGATTCTCTACAACTCACAGACAAATATAGCGTCGCTACCCCTGTTAACTGGAAAGATGGTCAAGATTGTGTAATTGTACCCTCGATCAAAGATCCTGAAGAGTTGAAACAGAAATTTCCCAAAGGTTACGAAGTAATTAAGCCTTACTTGCGGATGACTCCTCAACCTAATAAATAGTATTGAATTTTTGTCGTCCGATGGTAATGGAGGCGCGATTAATTGCGCCTCTGCCAGCATATTTTAATGGAGAAAAAATTATGCTCTCATCTCCGATAGTATTACGTATGCCGCCCAAAATGCAAATGACAGAAGATGAGTTTTTTGAATTCTGTCAAATCAATCGCGACTTACAAATCGAACGAAATCAATCAGGAGAAGTGCTAATTATGCCCCCCACTGGAGGAACAACAGGCAATCGCAGCGGTAGCATATTTGCACAGTTATATAATTGGACAGAGCAAGACGGAACGGGTATTTGTTTTGACTCAAGCACTGGATTTAAGCTGTCAGTTGGTGACAAATCCCCAGACGCTTCGTGGATGAAACTGGAACGATGGAATGCTTTATCAGAAGAACAGCAAGATAAATTTGTACCAATTTGTCCTGATTTTGTAGTAGAACTCAGGTCTGCTTCCGATAACTTGAAACCCTTGCAAGAAAAAATGGCAGAATACATGAGGGAAGCGGGAGTAAAGTTAGGCTGGTTAATCGATCGCAAAAATCGCAGAGTTTATATTTATCGTCCTGGTTTGTCAGAGGAATGTTTGGAAAATCCAGCTACAATTAGCGGCGATCCTATTTTGCCGGGATTTATTCTTAATATGAGTAAGATTTGGTAAATAGATCGTTATCAAAGAAAGAATTTTTGAAGGGAGGAAAACACCATGCTCTCATCTCCAATAGTATTACGTATGCCGCCTAAAATGCAAATGACAGAAGATGATTTTTTTGAGTTCTGTCAAATTAATCGCGACTTACAAATTGAACGAAATCAATCGGGAGAAGTGTTAATTATGCCCCCCACTGGTTCAGAGACAGGAAACCGAGAAGGCAACATCTTCGGGCCTTTGTGGGTATGGTCAGAGCAAGATGGCACAGGTTTAGTTTTTACTTCTAGTGCAGGATTTACCTTATCAACAGGTGCAGAAAGAGCGCCAGACTCCGCTTGGATTAAACTAGAAAGATGGAATGCTTTATCCTCAGAAAACAAGAAAAAATTTGCTCCCATTTGTCCTGATTTTGTAGTAGAACTCAGGTCTGAGTCTGATAACTTAAAACCTCTGCAAGAAAAAATGGCGGAATACATGAGGGAAGCGGGAGTCAGGCTAGGCTGGCTAATTGACCGCAAAAATCGCAGAGTTTATATTTACCGTCCAGGTTTACCAGAGGAATGTTTGGAAAATCCTGCTACAATTAGCGGCGATCCTGTTTTGCCGGGATTTGTTCTCAATATGAGTAAAATTTGGTAATTTTATTTATAGTCAAATTCCCAGATGCAAAATGAAAAAATCGCCGCTACAAGTTTTATCAGCGTAGGTTGCCAGAGTTATCAAATTGTTGACTACCATATCTCGATCAAATTCTAACTGTTCGTAATACGGCTCACTTTCTACTCCTTCATCATCTATGTCAGACATCCAAGAACCAGTTAGCTGAAGTTTTGCAGGAGCTTTTGAAAATAATTGTGCCCATGACCAAACTACATGATGAAAAACCTCTGCTCCCTGTTTATTGATGATTGTCGGCCCGTAAAGATTTAAGCCGTAACCTTGCCACTCTTTAAGATTATCTTTAGGATTAGCAGGGTTGAGGGTAGGTACCCACTTTAATGTATCATTAAGGTAACTAATCAAATCATAGTCAATTATCAGACGGGAAGAGTTCAGATCGCAAGAGCGACGAAAGTATTTGGCGTAATCTGTATAATTAACTTTCCCTTCAGGCAAAAGTAAAAAATCATGGTCGAGACTCATACGTTTACTCCTAAAAATTGCTAATACGATCCAAATGAAATTATGTTATTATCAGAATCTAGGTCAATGTACCGCCCATTCTTAGAGTACCTTTTCACCCCTGGCCTTGCTCCTGAAACATTGGTTTTCCGTGACCCTTTTTTAGCTGCAATCTTAAATTCCTCTGCTTTTCGCAGATATTGGGTAACATCTTCTGCCCCTACTTCGTCACCATGCTTGAGAAAGTGTTCCTGTAACGACTGTTGAGGTGAATCATAGCTCCCTTTTGCCCACGAGCCAGTGAAATCTTCTATTTCTTAAGTATAAACCTTTGTGTATATAATGAGTAATAAGAATTTATTGTAAAATTTAGTAGTAAATAAAAACACAAATAGCATGGATATCAAAAACGGTTTTGTAGGCACTCTTGGCAACACCCCCCTAATCCGATTAAACAGCTTCAGCGATGAAACTGGGTGCGAAATTCTCGGTAAAGCAGAATTTCTTAATCCCGGCGGTTCTGTGAAAGATCGAGCAGCCCATTATATTATCAAAGATGCCGAAGAAAAAGGCTTATTAAAACCAGGTGGGACAGTAGTAGAAGGAACCGCAGGCAATACTGGCATCGGTTTAGCTCATATATGCAACGCTAAAGGTTACAAATGCCTAATCGTAATTCCTGATACCCAATCTCAAGAAAAAATAGACGCATTGAGAACATTAGGGGCTGAAGTCCGAACCGTGCCTGCTGTTCCCTACAAAGATCCTAATAACTATGTTAAATTCTCTGGAAGATTGGCCTCAGAAATAGATAATGCAATCTGGGCAAATCAATTTGATAATTTAGCTAATCGTCAAGCACATTATGAAACAACTGGCCCCGAAATCTGGGGACAAACAGGAGGAAAAATTGATGCTTGGGTGACAGCAACGGGAACGGGAGGAACTTTTGCCGGGGTGGGAATGTTCCTAAAAGAAAAGAATCCAGCCATTAGAATCATTTTGGCAGAGCCAATGGGTAGCGGTCTTTACAGTTACGTTAAAACTGGGGAAATTAAGATAGAAGGTAGCTCAATTACTGAAGGTATTGGCACTAGCAGAATTACTGCTAATATGGAAAATGCTCCTATAGATGATGCCATCCAAATTGACGACGCGGAAGCAGTGCGGGTGATTTACCAACTGTTGAGAAAAGACGGATTATTTATGGGTGGTTCCGTAGGAATTAATGTCGGTGCGGCGGTTGCATTAGCGAAGCAGATGGGGCCGGGACATACAATTGTGACTGTACTTTGCGATGGCGGTTCTCGCTATCAATCGCGGCTATTTAATCGAGAATGGTTAGCTGGAAAAGGTTTGTCGCCGGATTAAAAAAGTGTTGTCGCGAACATATCCGTAACGCCGTCCTCTGGGCGGTATTGTTACCCCCAGAGGGCGGCATTACGTAAGTTGTGAAAAAATAAAATTATCCTCATCCTAGCCACTGCCATAAGTAAAGCTAATCAATACCAGATTTTAAGCGCGATCGCTTCCACATAACTCCTGTTAAAATCAGCTTGAGGAAAAAAGTTTGTTACAGGCATCAGGGAGTGCATCTAAGTGACAATCAAGACACCAGCCTGCCGCAGAGCAATCAACTTAGCCGCAGCAGGCTTTACAATCATTGAAATATTAATTATAATTTTTATACTGGGTATATTCAGTGCGATCGCGGCTCCTAGTTGGTTAGCATTCATCAATAACCAAAACCTTCGCACCTCCCAAGATAGAATTTTCTGGGCAATACGCATCGCCCAAAGCAACGCCAAACGCGATAAAATTTCCTGGCAAGCCAGCTTTAGAGAACAGGGTGGAATAGTACAATGGGCAGTCCATCCAGCTCACATTTTCCCCGATCGAATGGAAGAAGCAATCTCCGATCGACTTGCACAATTAAAATGGCATAGTTTCGCGCAAAAAATTAGAATAGATGTTGATAATACAACTTTAGATAAAGTCAATCCCACCAATAATCAACGACCATCAGGTAACGTCTACAGAGCGTTATTTAACCACAAAGGCTGTCCCGTTCCCGATCCTGAAGACGATTGTACCGCCATAGCCCAAGGACAATTGGGGAGAGTAACGGTAAAGCACGAACAATTGGGTAAAAAAAATAACCGCTGTGTGATTGTTTCAACGATTATAGGTGGAATGCGAACCGCAGAAGACGCAACCAAAGCTCTTAGCAAGGGAGGATGTAATTAATACTAACTCTAAAATTGGTATCAATCCAGCCTCCCCTGAAAAAACGGAACTTTGACTAGCCCGATTTCCTGCTTTTCTTATAACTTGCCTAGAGGGGTTAAAGAAAATGTAAGAGCGATTAAAATCGCTGAATTAATAACAGGTAAATCGGACTCGATCTCATTCCTCAAAAGCCCCCTGCATGACAGCAGCCGTCTTAGCTCGATCCAATTTCAACACCAAAACTCCCAAAGGTGGCAAACACAAATCCAGTGAAAAAGACTTATTGTGGAACCACCACTCATCCGTCCATTTTCCGCCCAAATTCCCCATATTGCTGCCCCCATACTCGCGAGCATCAGTATTAAACAACTCCGTATAGAAACCCGCTACAGGCACGCCTACCCGATAATGACTGTGAGGTTGCGGTGTAAAATTGCAAACCGTGACTAAAAACTCTTCCGCATCCTTAGAGCGGCGAATAAAGGCGACTACGCTGTGGCGATTATCGCTACAATCAATCCATTCAAACCCTTCTTGATTGAAATCCTGCTCATAAAGGGCTGGCTCAGTGCGGTAAAGATGATTCAAATCTGTAAAAAACTGTTTGATTCCTTGGTGAGCCGGGAATTGCATCAAATTCCATTCTAAATCCCCCCAGACATTCCACTCCCGCCACTGGGCAAACTCCATGCCCATAAACATCGTTTTCTTCCCAGGGTGAGCGAACATATAAGCAAATAACGCCCGCACATTAGCAAACTTCTGCCAGTCATCTCCTGGCATCTTGCCGAGAATATTACTCTTTCCGTGAACCACTTCGTCGTGCGATAAAGCCAACATAAAATTCTCGCTGTGGTTGTACCACATACTGAAAGTAATGTTGTTTTGGTGGAACTGGCGGAACCAGGGGTCCATGTGGAAATAGTCGAGCATATCGTGCATCCAGCCCATATTCCACTTGAGGTTAAAGCCCAAACCTCCCACATAGGTAGGCCAAGATACCATCGGCCAAGAAGTAGATTCCTCTGCGATCGATAATACCCCTGGAAAATAGCTAAAAATTACATGATTAGTTTGCCGCAAAAACTCCGCTGCTTCAATATTTTCTCGGCCCCCGTACTGGTTTGTCACCCATTCCCCAGGTTCGCGGCAATAATCTAAATACAGCATTGAAGCTACTGCATCCACGCGAATGCCGTCGATGTGGTATTTGTCAAACCAGAACAGGGCATTTGCTACTAAGAAATTCCGGACTTCGTTGCGGTTGTAGTTAAAAACCAGTGTTCCCCATTCTTTGTGCTCGCCTTTGCGGGGATCGGCGTGCTCGTATAAGTGCGTGCCATCAAAGAAAGGTAAACCGTGACCGTCTTTGGGGAAATGACCGGGAACCCAGTCTACAATTACGCCAATGCCGTGTTCGTGGCATTGGTCAACAAAATACATGAAGTCTTGAGGGTTGCCGTAGCGAGAAGTCGGGGCAAAATAACCCGTCACTTGATATCCCCAAGAGCCATCAAAGGGGTGTTCGGCGATCGGCAATAATTCTATATGGGTATAGCCCAAATCCTTAACATAGGGGATTAATTTGTGGGCTAATTCCCGATAAGTTAGAAAGCGTGCTCCGGGATTTAGTTCCGAAACTTGTACCACTGGTTCTGGTTTGCCATTGGGTAACAAGGCTGGTTCGGCAGAGTTCGCGTGTAGCCAAGAACCTAGATGGCATTCGTAAACGGAAACTGGCTGAGTCAGTGCATCTGTGTGTCGGCGGTGTTCCATCCAACCGCTATCGTTCCAGGTGTAAGCGTCTAAGTCAGTGACAATTGAGGCTGTTTTTGGTCGTACTTCTTGCTGGAAGCCATAGGGGTCTGACTTTTCGTAGGGATGCCCCTCCATATTTTTGACTTCGTACTTGTAGTGCTCACCTGCGTCTAAACCGGGAATAAATATTTCCCAGATGCCTGTTTGCCCTTTCCGCATTTGGTGTTTGCGGCCGTCCCAACTGTTGAAGTCTCCCAATAATGAAACGTTGCGGGCATTGGGGGCCCAGACTGCGAAGTATACTCCTTTGACTCCATCTACCTCAGTTAGGTGAGCACCCAATTTTTCGTAGATGCGGTGGTGGTTGCCTTCGGCAAATAGGTGGAGGTCAAATTCTGTCAGTTTGGGAGAACGGAAGGCGTAGGGGTCGTAGATGAAGCGATCGCGATCGCCTTCTTTGACTCGGAACTGATAGTTCGCTAACTCTGCTGTTTCAATTGTACATTCAAAAAAGTGAGGGTGGTGTACTGCTTGCATCGGGTACTCTGCCCTTGCTTCCGGCAACACCACCGACACTGCATCCGCGTTTGGCAGGTATGCTCGCACCGCCCAGGCTTTTTTGCCATTCTGCTCAATTAGATGTGGGCCGAGCACTTCAAAGGGGTCTTGGTGCTGATTCCAAACAATCCGGTCAATCTGTTCAAAGGGGATGCTCGTGGGCATAAAGTTACCTACCTGAATCACTGATCGCTTAACTAAATTGACTTAAAAAACCTGGAGGGGCGAGTTCACGTTACATTTATAGTTCCCTAAAATGTAGACACTGCCTAAATTTTAGGTTTGTACGCTTTTACGGTACTGGGCGAACTACAACACTCTAAAAGAGGATGAGGGATCAACCCATTTCCGATTACTTTTGTTCCAATTTTGACACTCTCACCCCTAAAAGGGATGGGATTCTTAGGAGATTTCGCTCCTAATATCCCTATCACTAGGGTTCCCACTCACACGCCGTTCGCCTATTGGCAGCGTATTATCTAGTAGGCGTTCACCCGATCGAATCAGGTTGGTTCCGACGAGTCGCGCCGTACCATTTAACTGCAAAACTTTAATTGCTTTGGTTTTGACGTTTCTTGCAGCTTGCAGAGAAAGCATCATGAATATGACCGTAGTTATTGCAAATATAGCGGTTTTCAGTTGTATGAGAATTGCTAATTGCTAATTACTAATTGCTAATTAAGAGCAATCTATCTCAATTGAAAATGGCTATGAATTTGTCACAATTGCTACTGTCTGCATCAATATGACTGCAATTACTGCAAGTTATCGAGGCAGAAAGAAGTCTATTAATAATTATAAAGTGAATGCAGTTCGATCGAAACTTTTATCCAAAATTATGCTATTGCTTAACTCGCATTGACAATGGTTTGTAATCCAGGGGGCAGAGGTTCCCGGCAGAGTTGGTGAATTTCGACAATACGAGCGAACAGCCAGGGATAGCCTTGGCTGTATTGGGGAATCAGGGCTAAGGGAGATAGCAGGGCTGCCGCAGCAATATCGGCAACACTTAGACGATCTCCAACTAGATAGGGCCCTTTTTGCCAGCGCTCCCCTAGAAACTCGATAGCACTGGCAAGGCGGCCAGTAGCCAGTTCCACCGAGGCTTGATTGATGCGGTACTGTCTGCGTACTGCTTGGATGACGATTTGACTCAACACAGACGGGTCAATGGCTTTGCCTGGGCCTGCACGAAACTGATAGTAAACAAATCGAGTTGCCGTGCCGATGCTTTCATCAAGCCAGTCTTCCAGCATCCAGGCCTCAGCTTGTAGCTGGGGATCGGGGAGCAACAGAGGAGGGGAGGGACAGTATGACTCCAGAAATTTAAAAATTTGGGTGGAGTCTGCGATCGCGGCTGGTTGACCCTCTAACTGAGGAAGGAGCACTGGTACTGTCGTTAAACCTCCCGTCAGCGGTCGGATTTTCAACAAGTGCAACCCCGGAGTCAAATTCTCAACTTGGTAAGGTAGACCCTTGTAACCCAGAGCCAAGCGAGCTTTGCGACAGTAGTGAGATGTACTGAATTGCAGTAAGAGCATCAGACACAAACTAACATTTTCATTTCCACCACAACTGATGCCATTTAAACAAAATATGTGAGGAGCGATCCGTTGAGCAGATTACAGGCTATGCCTTGAAGGAAGGTATGGCGCGATCGCTCTGACTAAGGAGACTTCTTAGGCGAAGCAGGCGCAGCACTAGGAGAAGCTGGTGCAGGGCTAGCGGCGGGAGATTCTGCTGGGCTAGGAGAAGATGCTGGAGATGAAGGACTTGGGCTAGTTCCGCTTTCGCCAGCACATGACCCTAAAACCGCAGCCAATCCAAGGGCCAAAGTCAAACGAATAAAGTTTTTGCTCATAAATTGCTCCTTAAGGTCGAAAACCGCTTCTAAAAATGTAGGCAAATTTTGCATTCCTACAAGAGACTCTACGGTTTAAGTCTTAAGCGCCTATTCTTAGCCTTAGCCCTTCGTCAGTTTTGGGGTTGACTAAGAATACCCGGTTAGAGGCGATCGCAAGACTGAAACGCCCCGTGAGTATTAGATTTTAGTGTAGAGAGTCAGCACTCTAAGTTTTTTCCGGTTTACCCGGAATCAGCGGTTAAAGCAGCGACTTTGTTCTCTACCGCACTCTAAGGTATCATAGTTTTTGCCGAGATCCGGTGGGAGCGTAAAAACTTTTTGCAGGATTTTCGCCAGTAAAATCTACGTATAGTAATTTATTTAACCACAGGCAAAAAACCCTTCAATCCGAAGGGGATAGCGGAGTTAACAACTGAATCTATAGAACGTTTGTAAACTAAATTCAAGATCAAACTGTGAATTTATTTCTGAGCTATGGTTGGTAAGACGGCTGAATGCCTCCACACATAATTAAAACTAAAGCTGCCGCACATAACATATTGGTGAAGTCTATGACTGTTGCTATGAGCTCCCCAGATTCTGCCCAACACCGCCCCTCTCGCCTAGCTGCCATTTCCTCAGCGGAAAGTAAAGTTACTCCGATTGGGCGAGCTCGGCGGACAAATGTATCTTCTCAAGCGGCTACCACTTCCGTTCCCACTATCGGCCGGGGTGCAGTTCCTACAAAGGTGGCCTCTGTCAAAATTCTGCCTAACCATCAGTTAAAACCGGTTTGGCTGCGATCGCTATTGAGCCTACAGCGTACCTCATCAGCGATCGCATTTTTGCTGCTGAGTTGTACTCTTACGGTTTACGGTTGGACAGTTTACGGCCAACAGCGTTGGAGCGAAGAATACCAAAAGCTAGAAACATTGCGACGTAGCGAACAGCAATTAAGCGCTGCTAGCGTTGTCTTAAAACATCAAATCGCTACGGCGGCGGAAAATCCCGAAACGGGTTTGGCTCCGCAACAGCCAGAGGACATGATCTTTCTGGAACCTGCGCCAGAGCGTCCCACTCCCGCAGCTAACCTAGATCCCCAGTCTACTCAGAAATCTGCTGGTGAGACACCTTTGGGATATTAACAGTTAACAGTTAACAGTTAACAGTTAACAGTTAACAGTTAACAGTTAACAGTTAACTCTAAGAAATGCCCAATTTTTATGACTTACGACTCCCGCTTTAAACGCCGTCGATCGCTAACTTCTGCACGTCCAAAATCGAATCAGCGGCCTAGAAGTTCTGTTTCCCGCCTCCCCAACAGCCAGCCTCAGAACCGCCTTCGCAAAATAGATCCTAAATATCGTCAGCAACCGCCTAGAGAACGTTTACAAAAACGGGATAAGTACCGCCCTTACATTGTCTGGGGGATATTAATGGTGTCTGGGTTGGGATTGGCTGCAAATTTGTTTTACTTACAAGTTAGGGAAGCACCAATTTTGCAAAAACGGGCGCAACAGCAGCAAATCTCGCGATCGCGCCCCTTTGTACCGAGACGACCAATTATTGACCGCAAAGGGGAGATTTTAGCGCTAGACCGCCCAGTTTATACACTCTGGGCTCACCCGAAGCTATTCAAGCAGACGAAGGGAACGATCGCGGCTAATCTTGCGCCGCTGCTGGCGGGTATGGGCGGTGGACAGACGATTACTGAGGGCGTACTGCTACAAAAGTTTAATAGTGCTGAAAGCGGGATTAAAATTGCGGACGGATTAAGTGAGGAAATGGGCGATCGCGTCAGTAACTTGTTAATCGAGAAGCAACCAGTCGATGGCTTAGAACTGATTCAGCAACAACAGCGCTTTTACCCCCAGCAGGAACTCGCGGCTGGTGTTGTGGGCTATGTAGATAGCGATCGCAATGGTCAAGCCGGGGTAGAATACAGCCAGCAAAACTTGCTAGAGCGTACAATGCCGTCCATCCGTTATAAGCGGGCGGTTAATGGTAACTGGGTTCCAGATCAACTCGCCGCAGGATTTGTCCAGTTCGATGATTTGCAATTGCAAGTGACTATAGATACCCGTTTGCAACGGGTAGCGCGATCGGCCCTCAAGCAACAAATGGAGAAATTTAAGGGGAAGCGAGGGGCTGTAATTGTGATGGACGCGCGGGATGGGGAATTGCTATCGCTGGTATCCGAACCTTCCTATGACCCCAATCAATATTTTAAATTCAATCTGGAACGGTTTAAAAATTGGGCGCTAACTGATGTTTATGAACCGGGTTCGACTTTTAAACCGATTAATATTGCGATCGCCCTAGAAGCTGATGCAGTTAAACCCGAAACCGTTTTTAACGATGAAGGTCAGATTTTCGTGGGTGGCTGGCCGATTTCCAACTACGATTACAGACAAGCAGGCCCGCGTGGCGCTGTCACTGTCACTGAGATTTTGCAGCATTCCAGCAACGTCGGCATGGTACATATCATGCAGAAAGTCAAGGCTTCAGCTTATTACAATGCCCTCGAACGTTTAGGACTAGGACAAACCACAGATTCCGACTTACCTTTTGAAGTACCCAGTCAACTCAAAAGCCGAGAACAATTTATTAGTTCGCGAGTAGAAGCTGCAACTACCGCTTTTGGCCAGGGTTTTTCCCTAACTGCGCTGCAACTCGTACAACTGTGCGGCGCTTTGGCCAATGGCGGTAAAATCGTTACTCCTCACGTTGTGCGAGGACTTTTTAGCGGAGATGGACAGCCTTTTTGGGAACTTCGCAGGCCAGCGCCAAGGCAAGTATTTTCACCAGAGAAGACAAAAGAAGTGTTAGAAATGATGGAAATGGTTGTGAAAGATGGGACGGGAAAAGCCGCGCAAATTCCCGGTTATCGCATTGCTGGGAAAACGGGAACTGCTCAAAAAGCTAATCCTACTGGTGGTTATTCAGATTATGCTAGCATTGCTAGTTTTGTGGGAATTTTACCTGTTGAATCTCCCCGTTATGTGGTGTTAGCAGTGATTGATGAACCCCAGGGAGGAACGGGGGGTTTAGTGGCCGCACCTGTTGTCAAATCAGTGATGGAAGCTTTAATTGCTGTGGAGAAGATTCCGCCTGCGGAGGTTGAAAAGGAAGAAGTGAAAGTAGCAGAATAGGTGAGAAGAGGAAGTGGAAGAGATAAAATGAGGGGTCAGAAAACGCTCAAGAGTCCGATCAAACTGAATCAGATATCGATAATATTCCTAACGTCGAACAAGTAGGGGAAATTCCTCTTACAAAGGCTGGTCGCCTGGAATTAGGAAATCTCATTGATGTGAAGGATGTCACGGCTGCTGAGGCAATTTGCCTGCGGGGATGTGGTCAAAGTCAAGTTCAACAAATTGCTAGAGACTATCAGCAAATGTCAGTCGGTGCGATCGCAAATCTGGCAGCAGTAGAGGATACTAAAGCTAAGACAACTATGAAGATGAACAATCTCGAACTTGAGGCCATCGAATACCTAAGAACACCAAGCACAATTCGGGAAAAGTGCGATCGCCTCTTCAATTTGGCTTGCGAAGACAAACTGCGTTATTTTCGCATTGATTTAACCCAATTAGACAAAGCCGCTAATTATGTCATTGACGTAATCCGCGAACAATATCCCGATTTTAACATCCCATTTCACAGCCGTTGGCGACATTTTGAAGTCGGGGAAATACCGCGTATGGCGGAACTAGATAAAATCTTAGCACAACTCACCCCAATTAATAAAGCTAAAGTCAAATTTGACTTAGCAATTATCAGCGTTTTACTCGATGCAGGTGCAGGTACAAATTGGGAATATAGCGAACAGGAAACCGGACAAGTTTATCGCCGTTCCGAAGGCTTAGCAGTTGCCAGTTTTCGGATGTTTTGTCAAGGCATTTTTTCTAGTAATCCCGATTTCCCTTTCCAAGCTGATGCTGTAGCACTTTCTCAGCTAAAATTACAGACATTAGCTACAGGATTACAAGTTAATCAAAATAATCATTTAGTTGGTTTAGAAGGTAGACTAGAATTGTTGCAAAGATTAGGAAAAGTTCTCAGCCAAAATCCTCTATTATTTGGGAATGAGAATCCGCGTCCTGGGAATTTAGCCCAATATTTGCATGATAGTAAACGCTCAGGAATGATGACGATCGAAGCTGCGGAAGTATTGAGCGCTGTTTTAACAGGTTTCGGAGAAATTTGGCCAGGAAGATATACCATTTCCGGTGTGAACTTAGGCGATGTTTGGTCACATCCAGCTTTACAGGGACAAAATTTAAGTGATGGCTATATACCCTTTCACAAACTTTCTCAATGGTTAACTTACTCCCTATTAGAACCGCTACAAGAACTTGGCTTAGAAGTAATTGCATTAGATGAATTAACAGGATTGCCAGAATATCGTAATGGTGGGTTTTGTTTAGATATTGGACTGCTAAAGGTAAAAGATACAGCTATTTTTCAACAAGCTCACTTGCCTGGTTCAGAAATCATAGTAGAATGGAGAGCGCTGACTGCCAAATTGTTAGATAAAATTGCCGAACTAATTCGGAAAAAGCTAAACTTAACTACCGCAGAATTGCCGCTAGTGAAGATTTTACAAGGAGGAACCTGGACTGCGGGAAGGAAAATTGCCGCTGAATTGAGAGTCGGTGGAGTGCCGCCAATTCAGATAGAAAGTGATGGTACTGTATTTTAATCCTAATTCTGAAAAATATTGCTACAGTAGTCCTACTACTAAGATATTGTTAAAATGACTGCAAAAGTTATCGTCATCGATCATCCATTAGTGCAGCACAAGTTGACGCTTGTGCGCCAAACAAAAATCAGTACGGCAAAATTTCGGCAACTTCTCAAGGAAATGGGAATCTTATTAGCTTATGAAGTAACGCGCGACTTGCCACTCAAATATGAGAAAATCCAAACTCCCATCGCCTCAACGATCGCTCCCATGCTAGCCTCGGAAAAGAAAATGGTAATTGTCTCTATTATGCGAGCAGGTCAGGGTCTTTTAGATGGTATATTAGAACTAATACCGTCAGCAAGAGTCGGACATATTGGGCTGTATCGTGAGCCTACAACTCTGATGGCAATTGAATATTATTTTAAGGTTCCCCACGATATCGAACACCGAGATGTGTTAATTGTCGATCCGATGTTAGCAACTGGTAATTCAGCGGTGGCGGCGGTGGATAGAATTAAAGAAGTTAGCGCCATTTCTATTAAGTTTTTATGCTTGCTCGCGGCACCGGAAGGGATTAAGCACTTCCACGAACAACACCCCGATGTGCCAATTTACACGGCGGCAATTGACGAAGGTTTAGACGAACACGGTTATATTGTACCGGGCATGGGAGATGCAGGCGATCGCCTTTACGGAACAAAGTGATTATAGCAACCGCCAAGGCGGTTAGGGGTTAGGGGCTAGGGGCTAGGGGCTAGGGAAAGAAGGGGAAATAGAGGCTACGATGCTTCGATGCTCCGATGCTCAGGGAAGAAGGGAAAGAGAATAAAATAGGACTTACGCTCATGGTTCCAGAAACCGGGTTTTTGAGAGAATCTGTGGGTCACAACGAAGTATTTTCGTAAAAAACCCGGTTTCTTTGGTTGGGTGTCTAAGTCCTGTAAAAGTAAGTTCCCTCTTCCCTAGCCCCTAGCCCCTAGCCCCTAGCTATAAAAAACCCGGTTCCTTCAAGAAACCGGGTTTTTCAGATTCCGACAGAAGTTTAAGTTTCCTGTCTGCGAGTCGTAACGTCGCCCAATTTTTGGAACAGACCGAACTCGACTTGCTCTTCTAGGTCTGGGTCAATTCCAGCAAACACATCCCGGAAGAGGGTGCGGGAACCATGCCAGATATGGCCAAAGAAGAACAGCAAAGCAAAACAAGCGTGTCCGAAAGTAAACCAACCGCGAGTAGAAGTGCGGAATACCCCGTCAGACTTCAAAGTTTCGCGGTCAAATTCAAACACCTCACCCTTCTGGGCCGCACGAGCGTACTTCTTGACATCAACGGGGTTATTCAACGTTTGACCGTTCAATTCTCCACCGTAGAAGCTGACAGTAACGCCAGCTTGCTCGAAGCTATATTTCGACTCGGCGCGACGGAAGGGGATGTCAGCGCGAACTATCCCATCTTTATCGGTCAGAATAACTGGGAAGTTTTCAAAGAAGTTAGGCAGACGGCGTACCGACAATTCCCGACCTTCACTGTCTTTGAACACGGCATGGCCCAGCCAACCTTTAGCAATGCCATCGCCTTTGTTCATTGGGCCAGCACGGAACAGACCGCCTTTAGCGGGGCTATTACCTACGTAGTCGTAGAAAGCTAGCTTCTCAGGAATTTGCTCGTAAGCTTGCTGAGCGCTGCCACCGTTAGCAATGGTAGTTTGGGCTCGGCGTTGAATTTCCTGCTGGAAATAATTACTATCCCATTGATAGCGAGTTGGCCCAAATAGCTCGATGGGAGTAGCGGCGGAACCGTACCACATCGTACCAGCCACGATGAAAGCGGCGAAGAAGACGGCAGCGATACTACTGGATAGTACCGTTTCGATGTTACCCATCCGTAGGGCTTTGTAGAGCCGTTCGGGAGGACGAACAGTTAAGTGGAACAGTCCAGCAATCACGCCTACGACTCCAGCAGCAATGTGGTGGGCCACGATGCCACCAGGGTTGAAGGGGTCAAATCCTTCTGGGCCCCAGGCTGGCGCGACGGCTTGGACGTGACCGGTTAAACCGTAGGGGTCAGAGACCCACATTCCGGGCCCGAAGAGACCCGATAGGTGGAAGGCTCCGAAGCCAAAGCAGAGTAGACCGGACAAGAACAGGTGAATGCCGAACATTTTCGGCAAGTCGAGAGCTGGTTCGCCAGTGCGAGGGTCTCTGAAGAGTTCTAAATCCCAGTAAACCCAGTGCCAGACGGCGGCGAGGAATAGTAGACCGGACAGGATGATGTGAGCGGCGGCAACGCCTTCAAAAGACCAAATGCCTGCATCTGCGGCACTTTCGCCGGTGATGCTCCAACCGCCCCAAGATTTGGTCACGCCCAAGCGAGCCATGAATGGCAGGACGAACATTCCCTGCCGCCACATGGGGTTAAGGACGGGATCGCTCGGATCGAAAATTGCTAGTTCGTAGAGGGCCATTGAGCCCGACCAGCCTGCCACGAGGGCAGTGTGCATGAGGTGTACTGAAATCAATCGACCTGGATCATTCAAGACGACTGTGTGTACGCGATACCAGGGTAGTCCCATTGACTACGCTCCTCCAAAGGTGAGAGATGTTTATTTTGACTTTGACAGCTTTTCAGCTTTTTATTAAGCCGCCGGCGCTTGCTGTCTTTTTGTCTGGGTGTAGTATTACCTAGACTTGGGGATGGTAAGACGCGGGAGGCATAAAAATGAAAGTTATTTAAAGAAGTGTATCGAGTGTTAGAACCGATTGCAATATTCTGAGCTACATCAAGTGGGGATTGCCGATCTGACATCGGGCTTCGATCGAGCACAAGCGTTCGAGGACTTGCTCGGCAGCGATCAGGCGGGTGAGTACGACGTTACCGATATTTTTGGTGGGATCGCTTTCTAGGAGCGGGGCTGTGGGTTTTACTTCTACCATGAGTACGGCTTCTTCTACGCGGTAGAGCCACATTTTCTCGTTTTGATCCCAGAGGCAGAGATTGAGTTTCTCTATGTCGGGCGATCGCCTCCAGGCAGTTTCGCTCCACAAGCCGCCAACTCCCCAGACGCGCCCGACCGTCCACCCTTCAGATAGAAAAAAGTATTTCACGAACTTAACTAGGTACGGTTACTTAGAATGTGGTGTTTAGGATAGCGCGAAATGGGGCTTTGAGGGGATTGGTTGTTGAGGATGTTTGAGGGGTTGGGGTGTGTGCGATCGTTTAAGCAACCTAATATCTCGACTTACTGAATACAGAGGAGCTTTACTGGCCAATGAATTACTTAACACTAAGAATTTGCCTCCGCTGTTGCAATATGCTTGTTAGCCTGTGGTTTTGCAATCAGTGGAAGGCAAAAAGCAAGAATTATATAAATTCATTGCTACACCTACAACACCACCATATAAGCGTTTGCCGCCTCTTATTGCTGCTTCCTCTGCTGCCTGATATAAAGTGGCGTAATTAACACCATCTTCTGGATAGAAAGCTACCCCACAGGATACTGTCAGCGGACAATGAACTTCTACATAACTAAAATCAGGCATAATAAAGAACCTTCGCAATGGTGGAAGGTGAGAAAAATTTTGATTAACTGCCTCACAGAGCTGCATTGCTATTGAGACAACTTCCGCCATCTTCGAGTCAGCTATAAAAATAACAAACTCATCTCCACCAGCTCTAAAAACATCAATATCATCCGGTAAATTTTGGTTGATCAAGTTAGTAATCTGTCTCAGTTTTTCATCGCCTTCAAGATGACCATAGCAATCATTGAAATATATGAATCCATCTATATCGATCAGGATCATTCCAAATCGCGCTCGATTTCCAGCATATTGCTCGAAGCGAGTTTGTATCAGTTCTTGATTTCCCAATCCGGTCAAGCGATCGCGATTCGATGTCATGGAAGAAAAGTTTCAGGAAAGGTGAACGACTAAGGGAATACCACAAATATCAGTATAACTGCTAAAATGAAACATGAGTCCTAGCAACTCAACCTAAACCATGACCAGAAAAGCCCTCCCAGAATTCCAAGACCACTTCGACATCATTGTAGTAGGTGCCGGACACTCAGGCTGCGAAGCCGCCCTCGCCGCCGCCCGCCTCAATTGTCGCACCCTATTACTAACCCTAAATCTCGATAAAATTGCCTGGCAACCTTGCAATCCAGCCGTCGGTGGCCCCGCTAAAACTCAACTGACAAATGAAGTCGATGCACTAGGTGGAGAAATCGGCAAAATGGCCGATCGCACTTACTTACAAAAACGCATTCTTAACTCCTCACGCGGCCCCGCAGTTTGGGCATTACGCGCTCAAACTGATAAGCGTGAATATGCCGCTGTAATGAAGAATATTGTCGAAAATCAAGACAATTTAAGCATCCGCGAAAGCATGGTGACAGACTTAGTTTTAGGCGCTAATGATGAAATTATTGGTGTCGAAACTTATTTCGGTGTCGCCTTTGGATGTAAAGCAGTTATTCTCACTACTGGCACATTTTTGGGTGGCATTATTTGGGTGGGAAATAAGTCAATGCCAGCGGGACGTGCAGGTGAATTCGCCGCCGTTGGTTTAACTGAAACTCTCAACAAACTAGGCTTTGAAACTGGAAGATTAAAAACTGGAACTCCCGCCAGAGTAGACAAACGTTCCCTCAATTACACTAACCTCGAACCCCAACCCGGTGATGCCGATGTTCGCTGGTTTAGTTTCGATCCAGATGTTTGGATAGAACGGGAACAAATGCCTTGCTATCTCACCCGCACTACTCCAGAAACCCATAGATTAATTAGAGAAAATTTACACCTTTCTCCTGTTTACGGCGGCTGGGTAGATGCGAAGGGCCCGCGTTATTGTCCTAGCATTGAAGATAAAATTGTCCGCTTTGCAGATAAGGACAGCCATCAGATATTTATTGAACCCGAAGGTCGTGATATTCCTGAGTTGTACATCCAGGGATTTTCTACTGGTTTACCTGAAAATTTACAGTTACAAATGTTACGAACTCTTCCGGGTTTAGAAAATTGTGTAATGTTACGGCCAGCCTATGCGGTGGAATACGATTATTTACCAGCAACTCAGTGTTTTCCCACCTTGATGACTAAAAAAATTGAGGGGTTATTTTGTGCAGGCCAAGTTAACGGGACAACGGGATATGAGGAAGCAGCAGCGCAGGGAATTGTTGCCGGGGTTAATGCTGCCAGATTTGTCAATCATCAAGAAATGATTGTTTTTCCCCGCGAGCACAGTTACCTGGGTACGCTAATTGATGATTTGTGTACCAAAGACCTACGGGAACCTTATCGGATGCTCACTTCTCGGTCTGAATATCGGTTATTATTGCGTTCGGATAATGCGGATCAACGTCTCACTCCTTTGGGCCGGGAAATTGGTTTGATTGATGACCGTCGTTGGGAGTTATTTCAACGGAAACAAGCCAATATTATCGCTGAAAAGGAACGGCTTTACTCGACGCGGGTGAAGGAAGGTGAGGAAGTAGGTAAGGCGATTTTAGCTGATATGCAGCAAAGTATTAAGGGTTCAATTACTTTGGCAGATTTGTTACGCCGTCCGGGTTTCCATTATGAGGATTTGGAACGCTATAATTTAGCTAATTCTAATTTGGAGTTGGCTGAGAAAGAAGGGGCAGAAATTGATATTAAATATTCTGGCTACCTGCAACGCCAACAACATCAGATTGACCAAGTTAGCAAACACGAACATCGCCAGTTACCGCCGGATTTGGATTATATGACCATTGAAACTCTCTCGAAGGAGTCGCGGGAAAAGTTGGCAACGGTGAAGCCGTTAACTATTGGTCAAGCGGCGAGAATTGGCGGGGTGAATCCGGCTGATGTGACGGCGTTGTTGATTTATTTGGAAATGCGATCGCGTGTTTTGGCAGGATAATTATCTCAACAGGCTGCTATGGTGGGAAAAGAAAAGTAATACTAAATCCGGGTTTGATATCCTTTTTATCATGCGGCGATTGAAATCGCTACTATACAAACTAAGTCCGAGCTAAGAGGGACTAAAGAATAAAGGGGATATTTAAGCCGGATTTGGTATAATTATTGGTTTACCTCACTGAGCAGAGGAAGGGGGAATAATCTCAATACCATACTTAGGTGCAGTAGACATAATTTTTTCCAAATCTGTAGGACTTAAAGATGGTGCAGAACCAACCTGACTATCTGTTGACTTTCCGACTTCTGCCACAAACTTCTCAAATCCTGCTGGAGTCACCCAAACGAGCATTTTTGCAGGCACAGAGCTAGTATTAGTAAAGCGATGAAGCTGACCTTTTGGCGAGTAGAGAAAAGTGCCTGCTGTTGCTACAATAGTTTGTTCATCAAGTTGAAATTCTAGCGAACCTTCTTGAACATAAAACGATTCATTTTCCCGACTGTGCCGATGAGGGGGTGCACCGCCACCCTGTGGAGAAACAATTACTTCACACAGAGCATAAGCCTGACCTGTTTCTTCACCCACGACTTTAAAAGTATATAAGTCACCATTTAACCAGTAGGAAACTCCTTGTCCTGGTTGCAGAAAAATTCCTTGTGGATCTAGAGTCATCATCATTCTCCCGTTAATTGCATATAATTTATCAGTTAGCGTAGCGATTGGATAAATAAAAGAAGCTTCCTGAAAAAAAGCGGGTTTTGGCCGCCTTGTCACCAATGAGTTCGCTTACCTGACTTCTGCGATACTTTCAATTGCGATCGCCTAGCAAAGTATAAACTTGAAAGTATAAACTTGCTATTGCGGCAAAGTTATGCTTAAAGCCACACTGGAAAAATTGCTGTGCAATTAAATTTTAATGGAGCTAAGCGGGCTCGAACCGCTGACCCCTACAATGCCATTGTAGTGCTCTACCAACTGAGCTATAGCCCCTTTCTTTCACCGTTTTTCACAATACCTCGATTTACTAACATTTGTCAAGTGTCTCCACAAAATTATTTTTTTTGCTTTCCCTTGTTTACCATTAACCCAAGGCTTTGCCAACAAGCTGTGCTAAGTGACAATGCGCTGAAAATTGGAAAATAAACGCCAATCCCTAGAAATACAAATAAGAATGATTGGAGAACCTAAGCGCCAATCCCTAAAAATACGAATAAGAATGATTGGACATTTGGGTTAAATGAACCAGACAAGACCCCATTAGGAAATAAACCACTACTAGCCCCGCAGCCGACATCGCTACTAAAGTGCCAGCCAGCATCAGAGAAAATTCGCGGTGCGCGATCGCTTCCTGCATCAGGTGCAAAGACCAGGCAACTAAGGCAACATCAATTATTAGAATAGGAACTAGCATAGTTACAATTTGTAACAGTTTGTTCTATTCTAGCAAAGTTTCCGCAAGCGTGTGAATGTGCTGACACAGTAAATTTACGGAGCGGGGGAGATGGGGAGCGGGGGAGCGGGGGAGCAGGGGAGATGGGGAGCGGGGGAGCAGGGGAGCGGGGAGCGGGGAGCAGGGGAGATGGGGAGCAGGGGAGATGGGGGAGATG